>DATJDE010000417.1:0-10955 GCA_035497595.1 Rhizomicrobium sp.
TATGCAAGGCGTGTTTCCCCTCTGGGGCCGCAACACGCGCGATCTCGCCGAAGAGATGATCGACAGCGGGCTGGTGGCGCACATCGTTTGCCTCGATCCCAAACGCCTTGATCGCAGCTTTGCCGGGCGGCGCTTCGACCGCGCACTGCTGGCCGAGCTGCCGGCGGATGTCGATCCTTGTGGAGAGAACGGCGAATTTCACACCGTGGTCAGCGCCGGGCCAATGTTCAACGCAAACATCCCAATCACGCTCGGCCAAACGGTAGAGCGTGACGGCTTCGTCTTTACCGATGTGACGTGCTGAAATTCAGACCGGAAATGGATCGGTCCGGCTGACCATCGCCGGAAGGCCCGGCAGTTCAAGCCGCTCCGCCAGCCACGGCGCCATGGCGTTGATTTTCGCCAAATCATAACCGGTCTCAAACCCCGACCGGTGCAACAGATAGATCAGATCTTCGGTGCCGATATTGCCGGTGGCCGATGGCGCAAACGGGCAACCGCCAATGCCGCCGACACTGGCATCCAACCGCTCCACGCCCATCTCCGCCGCCGCAAAGGCATTGGCAAGGCCGGTGTTGCGCGTGTTGTGAAAATGGCAGCGCAGCGGCATGCCGGGAATGGCCTCTTTCAACGCCGCGATCATGGTTTTGACCTGCGCCGGAACACCAACGCCCACCGTATCGGCGACAGCAATTTCCAACGGCCCAGCCGCCGCAATCGCCCGCGCCATTTCAACCACGCGCTCAAGCGGCACTTCACCTTCAAACGGGCAACCGAACGCCACAGAAATCGTCGCCTGCGCCCGCAAGCCCGCCTTCTTCGCCCGCGTGATCACATCAATCGACACATCGACAGATTCCCGCCAGGTCTGCTTCTGATTGCGCAAGCCAAAGGAATCCGTGGCGATGGCGACAACGCCAATCTCGTTGACCTTTGTGTCCAGCGCCCGGTCCAGCCCACGCCCGTTGAGCACCAGCCCAACATAGGTGACATCATCGCGCTCCGGCAGCCCGGCAAGCACCGCTTCGGCATCGGCCATCTGCGGCACGCGCGCAGGGTTCACGAAACTCGCAACCTCCAACCGGCGCGCGCCCGCATCGATCAATTTCTCAATCATCGCCACCTTGTCCGGCGTGGAGAGAATAGCGCTCTGGTTCTGCAACCCGTCGCGCGGGCCGACTTCGATAAGTTCAATTTTCTTGGTCATCGCTTAATCCGAAACGCCGATAACACGCCGATTCTTCAGCCCGGCAATTGCCGCGTCATCCAGCTTCACAAATTCGCGCAACACCGCCGCAGTATCGCGCCCAACCGTTGGCGGTGCAGTATAGGTGTCTTCATAGGTTTCCGACAGCTTGATCGGATTGCCCGGCGTCGGCACAGAACCACCGCCCGGCAACGGAACCTCCACCGTCATATTGCGCGCCTGCGCCTGCGGATCGGCAAAAGCAAAACCCAGATCGTTCACCGGCGCTGCGGGAATACGGTATTTAGCCAGCGCTTCCAGCCAGTATTCGCAGGTTTCCTTTTCAAAGGCCGCCTGCACCCGTTCTTCAATGAACGCCTTGTTGGCAAGCCGCCCCGGCTGGCCGAGAAATTCTTCGCGCCGCAACGCATCATCACCCAGCAGATCGACCAGATTGACCCAGAAATTATCGGTGATGACCGCGATAATCAGATAGCGCGTCTTGGTGCGGAAGGTGTTGTACGGCACATGCACAAAATGCCCATTGCCCGAACGCCCCGGCGAAACACCGGACATCAGGAACATGGTGCCCATATAGTTCAACAGCGAAAGCTGGCAATCGAACATCGAAATATCGATATGCTGACCGCGCCCGGTTGTGTGCCGCGCTTGCACCGCCGCCAAAACACCCAGCGCGCCAAACATGCCGCCCGCCAGATCGCCAATCGGAATGCCCGCCCGCAGCGGCTCACCATCGGCATAGCCGGTGAGCGACATGCCGCCGCCCATACCTTGCGCCACCAGATCGAAGGCCGGGCGGTCGGGCGCCGGCCCCGTTTCGCCAAACCCCGAAATGCAGCAGGTGATAATGCGCGGATTGATCGTGGACAGATGCTCAAAATCGATCTTCAGCCGCTTGGTAACGCCCGCGCCAAAATTGCTCATCACAATATCGGCACTGCGCACCAGTTCGTAAAACAGCTTCAGCCCGTCTTCCGATTTCAGATCAATCGCCACGCTTTCCTTGTTACGGCACAGGGTGAGAAAATATGCCCCCATGCTCTCGCGGGAATAATGGTGCGAGGTTTCCAGCAGCCGCCGTGTCCCCTCCCCCTTGCCGGGCGGTTCTATCTTGATCGTGCGTGCGCCCAAATCAGCAAGCAGCATGGTGCCATATGGCCCGGCAAGCATGTGGGTAAGATCAAGAACAACAAGGCCGTCAAGCGCACGCATATATTTGGTCCAACTTTTAAAATCTGAAAAACGTCATTCGAGCGTTATGAAACGAAATTCCCGTTTGCATCGCGCGGCGCATTGGTGGTGTCCTGCGGGCCGAGTTCGCGGGTCCAGGCGGCAAGCTCAAGGCGAATGCCATCAGGATCGTGAAAATAAATCGACCGGACAAAGGTGGTGGGATCGGTGTCTTCACCCATCGAGTGCGTGGTGTCGCCGTGATTTTTAATGTCAGTCACGTCAACGCCCATGGCGATCAGCCGGTCGCGATAGACGCGCAAATCTTCCAGCCCAACATCAATGGCGACATGGTTCATCGATCCATGGGCCGAAATGCCGCCGCCGCGCTTGGCCTGCACCACACCGGCCTGCGCTTCCGGCGCCTTGGGAAACCAGAAGAAAGCAATGGTATCGCCATTACCGACATCGAAAAAGAAATGCTGGCCACCACCATTGGGAAGCTCCAATGTTTTGACCAACGGCATGCCTAAGATGTTGGAATAAAAATCCACCGTCTTGGCCATATCCTTGCAGACGAGTGCGAGGTGATTGATCCCGCGAAACACGAAGCCCTGGCTATTTGTGCGTTCCATATCTTGTCTCCTTCAACCTTGCGTCTTGGCCCAGACCGGGTCTTGCCAATCCTGAACCTTTTGCGTTTCCGGCGCGGGAATTTCGACAATGCGCTCGGGCACATCATCATATTCCATCCTCAACGCTTTGGTGGTGATAGCGTGTAGATTGTACATGTTCACGAGGTAGGACAGGACGAGGATTTCCTCCGCGGAAAAATTCGCCTTCATCGCGGCCATCACGCGGTCATGCACCCGCCCACCTTCCAGAATTTGCCCATCCACAAAGGCCAGCACCGCACGGTCCTTGGGTGAATAGACATCTGAAATCGTCCAGAACGCGGCGTCCCGGATCTTTTCTTCTTCCAACCCCACCTTGCGCGCAGCCTTGCAATGCTGGGAATAAACAAACTGGCTGGCGCGCGCATACCCCGTGCGCACCAAAGCCAGTTCGCGAATTTTCGGGTCAATCGGCGACGTGCGATAATCAAACGCAATGAACGCCCGCAAAATACCCGGCACGCGGCCCCAGATCGTCCACCAATTGCCCGGCGTGCCGGTCAGCGTGCCTTTGCTGCCGTCACCCTCAGCCGGAAAAAGCGGCGCAAGCCGATCCATAATATCCTTCGGCAATTGCGCGAATGGGACTGAATCAAGTCTGGGCATAATTCTTCCTCCTGTTAAATTTTCTCGGCCCACGCTTCTGCGCGCGCCAGGCTTTCGCGATAGGGCTTAAGGCCAAACCACAAAAGCCCAATAACGATTGGCGTGATAATGGCGACCGTGGTGGCAAGCGAATAGCCAACCATCATCTCATCGTGAAACACTTTGTCGGTGATAAGCGCGACCAGCGTCGGCCCCAAACCCAGCCCCAGAATATTGGCGACAAACAGATAGAAAGAGAGGATCTGCCCGCGCATCTGGTTGGGGGTGATCAACTGCAGCGACGCAATGGCCACTGCGACCGAACAGCTACTCAAAAACGTAGAAACGCTCAAAAGCGCAAGGGAAAGCTCAGGTGTGGGCATCAGCGTTGCCAATGCCTGCGGTACAAGAAGAAACATGGCGATGATCAATGGCGCCCGCATATAGGCATCCACATAGCCGCGCGCGCCAAGCCATTCGGCAAACCGCGCACCGAACAATACCCCAGCGGTGCCCAACACGCCTACGATCAGGCCATAGGCATAGCCGATATCGTGCACCGGCCAACCATGCACGCGCACGAAGTAGGAAGGCACCCACGCATTGGTGCCAAAGCCGACAATCGCGTGAATGGAATAGGCGCCATAGATCGCCAGAAATGTTTTCCAGTTGGTGCGGATAAAACCAAATACTTCCGAAAGCGGCACACCGGCTTTGGTTGATTGGGTTTGAATCATCCCGCGGCGCGGCGGCTCTTTCACAAAGGCCATGGGTATCAGCACAACCATGCCCACCAGCCCGACGATGAAAAAGGTCATCTGCCAAGGCGCAGGTTTCCCGACGAACGGCAGATCAGGCAGCGTCATGTTCGACACCAGCTGAATGGCAAACCCGCCCAACACCAGCGCAAGCCCTGCACCCACATATTGGGCGCCGGTATAAACGCTGAGTGCGCGCGCCAACCGCTCCTTCGGAAAGTAATCGCTGATCATCGACGTCGCCGAAGGCCCCAGCGTCGCCTCCCCCACCCCAACCGACACACGCGCCAAAAACAGTTGGACAAAGTTGCGCGCCAGCCCGCAGGTCAGCGTGGCAAGGCTCCAGAACACGATGCCAATCATGATGATGCGCTTGCGGCTCGAACGATCCGCAAGGCGGCCGATGATCACGCCGAAAATGATGTAGAAGATAACGAAAGCAAAGCCCGCAAGAACACTGACCTGCGTATCCGTCAGGTCGAAGTCCTTCTTGATCGGCGCGAAAAGCAGTGTCGGGATCAGGCGTTCGACATAAGAGACCATGTTGGTCAGCGCGAGCGCCGATACCACAAACCAGGGATATGCCGAAGATGCGGGAGCAACCGGAGAATCACGCACATCGCTTCGTTCACCGGCAAGTACCGGTGTTATTTCAGTTGGTGTGCTCATCTTCCGCCTGTGTGATCAGTCTGTGAATTCCTCAGCCCTTGCCAACGGCACACGGTCTCCCTTTTCATCGACGGGATCGTGGCGAACATCAATGGCGGTATAGGGCCTCGTCAATGCAGCGAATTCGAGATGGATGCCGTTCGGATCGTTAAAATAGATCGACCGGATCCACGTTCTGTCACTGACGGATTGAGAAGCGTGAAGATCAGAATCCTCATGATTGAGGATCTTGATCTCCACACCCTTGCGTCTCAACCGGTCCGCATAAGCATCTATCTGTTCCAGCGGAACGTTGAATGCCAAATGGTTCATCGAACCATGTGCTGTCTGCGTACCGTGCGTCTTGTAGTCGGGATGCATCGAAGCGATGCCAGGCGCAATCTTTGGTGCATTGGGGAACCAGAAAAAGGCAACACAATCGCCATTTCCACAGTCGAAGAAGAAGTGCTGGCCACGACCGTTAGGCAGATCGATGGTCTTGACCAGCTTCATCTCCAGGATGCGGGTGTAGAAGTCCACGGTCTCAGCCATGTCCTTGCACACCAGGGCAACGTGATTAACTCCACGATAGTCGAACGGCTCGTCCTGTGGCGTCATCATACTGCTCATTGCATCCTCCAAGTTTTAGTTCATTGGAACCACGCCCGGCACTTTTCGAGCTATTTCGCCTCTTTGTCGAAGTGGATGCTCAGGTTGATCCCGAACGTCCGCGGCTCAGCGAAATAGAGCTGCGTGAAGTAGTTGGAGCTGGGAACAGCCGACAGCAAGTGAACCTTGTCGGTGATGTTTTTGGCCCACAACGACACGGTGTAGTGACCGGTCGGATCGGTATAGGTCACGCTGCCGTCCACCATGGCATAGGTCGACTGCATACCCATGATCGAGTTGTTCGTGTCCGTGGAATGGGTGCTTTCAATGCCCAGAGCAAGGCTCGGGGTGATAAGGCCCATGTCGTTCGGCAGGCGGAAGTTGTAGTCAACCTGATACCGCATCGTCCACATTGGGGCGCGTACGGGGATCAGGTAGCAGGGGCCGGCCTTGGCACGGTCGACAACCACCTTGTTACAAACGATCGGCTTGTAGTTGAGATTGCCGAGGTTCGTGTTGAACTCCGTGTACCGCGCATCAAGGTAGCCGAGAGACGCGGTGAGCGTCAGGTCGTCGACCGGAATGGCGGACAGTTCGACTTCAAAGCCGCGCGCGCGTTCGTTTGCGCCATTGGCCAGAACCTGCGGTGCGCCCGGCATGTCGAGGAAGAGCCCAACCTGCAGATCGCTGTAGTTATTCCAGAACGCTGCCCCGTTGAGGCGCAGTCTGTTGTCCAACCAGTCGGTCTTGGCGCCGATTTCAAACGCCCTGGCCTTTTCCGGGCTGGCCGGCGGGTTGACGAAGAAGTCGAATGGCAACGGAGCAACACCAGCGGGCGCACGGGAGTTGAACGCCCCGCTCTTGGTACCGGTGGAGAACGAACCATAGACCATGGCATGGTCATCGACGCGGTAGTTGACACCAGCGTGATACGACATGTTGGTCCAGGTGCGCTTGCCCGAGATCGTGACGCCGGTCGTGAACGGCATAGCGAGTTGCTGCGGCGAACGCAGGATGTCCTTGGTTTCAGACTGAAAACGCACGCCACCGGTAACCGTGAGGTCGGGCGTGATCTTGTAATCGACCTGCGCGAACGGCGCGAGCGTCCAATCGTTCTGCGCGGCGCCTTCAACGCTATACCCGGCAGCAACGGTCGGGGAGAAAACCTGCTGGTGATAGAAATGATACCAGCTGTAATACAGGCCCAAAACCCAGCTCAGCGGCGACTCATCGTCGTTGGAGGCCAGGCGAACTTCCTGCTGGAAGTACTTGATCCGCTTCTTCGTAGTGGTTTCGAAGAAGGAGAGTTCGGTATTGTCGAAATCGCTGAACGAATTGTTCCGGCTGCGCAGGAAGCCCGTCACCGACACGATGTCGAACATCGGCAGGTGATAGCTCATGTTGAGCGATCCGTTGAACGAGTCACCCGTGTCGCCGTTGGGATAGTTACGCTTGACGGTGAAGGTATCGGTTGTGCCGCCCGGAAAGCCCCAACCCGGCTTGCCGTAATAGGCCGGCAGGCTCAGAAAGTCGCCCGGTACCGGGTAGCCAGCACCAAGGCCGCCGGCAGGCGACGAACCGTTCTGACCACCAGCAGAATCGCTGCGATTCTTGATGTAGCCGAGGGTCAGCCGCGCATTGAAATCATCGGTCGGCGTCCAGGCCAGCGAGGCCCGGTAGGTTTTGATGTCGTCGCCGCTCAGCCAGGCATCCTTCGGCGTAGGCTCGTTACCTTGCGGATCCACATAGGTGTTGCGGACATATCCATCCGAATACTGGCTCTGCGCCGCAAAGCGGAACGCCAGATCGTCGGTCAGCGGAATATTGACCACGCCGCCGAAATCCGAACGGCCAAAATTACCGAACTTCGCAAAGGCGTCGATGCTGTAGACATCCTGTACCGGGCCCTTGGTGCGGATCTGAATCACGCCGCCGGTGGTGTTCTTGCCGAACAGCGTGCCTTGCGGGCCGCGGTCGATTTCGATGCTCTCCGCATCATACATCTGGAGCATCATATTGAGGTTGCCAGGATAGAACACGCCATCCACGGAAACCCCGACGCTCGGGTCGATCGCCTGGTCGATACCGGAATAGCCGATACCGCGCGAATAAAGCACCGCAGCCGTGCGGTTAAGCGCCCCCACCGGCTCGATCGTCACGTTCGGCGCCAGGCGCGTCAGATCCCCCATATCCTTGACGAACAGCTTGCCCAGCTGCTCGGCGCCAAGGGCCGTCACCGCGACAGGCGCATCCTGAATGGATTCAGCGCGCAGACGTGCGGACACAACAACTGTTTCGATGGACGCGGATTCCAGAGCCGGCGCGGGCGCCGGTGCCTCTGCCTCTGCTTGCGCATAGGCAAGGTTGGTGAAGCCGACAAGCGCGCATGCTGCCGTTCCACTCATAATAAACTGGCGAAATTTCATTGCATTCCCCTTCGTTTCGTAACGGTGCCGTCTTCCTGATGGAAAATCGGCTCATTTGCAGAACGTCCGGACGCTAGGTGCCGCCCGATTACTTCGCAAGCTAATAATTCCCCGCCCAAACAACCTATAGATTAGAAAGCTAACCTGTTGAATCTGCTTATCCCTAAGCAGAAATTTTTGGCTCAAGCGCAAATTGGATTTGCGCGGCACGATGGCTATGATGCCACCAGCAGCCGCCCGATGCGGCGTAAAACACAAGGTTTATCGCGGAAAGCCTCGGTTTCCGGCGTGATATAACCGGCAAAGGAACAGTTGATGCGCCGCCTTCCACCGCTGACCGCCTTGCGTGCCTTTGAGGCAACGGGTCGGCTGGAAAACGTCAAAAGCGCGGCTGAAGAGCTAAACGTTACGCCAGCCGCCATCACCCATCAGATCCGCCAGCTCGAAGAACATTTGCGCGTCGATCTGTTTTCCCGCTCCAGCAAAGGCATGACGCTTACACGCGGCGGTCGCGAATTCTTCCTGGCTGTCAGTCAGGCGTTTGAACTTCTGCATGAAAGCGCGCGCAAAGTAGAATGTGAAGGCCGCACAACACTCACCGTCAGCAGCCTGCCAAGTTTCGCAAGTTGCTGGCTGGTCCCGCGCCTGCCCCGCTTCTACGCCGCAAATCCCGGCATCGAGCTTGAAATCAACACCGTGGGCAATTCCGGGCAGCAGGTCGATTTCGCCAAACTCGGCGCCGACATCGCCATCCGCGTCGGCCTCAACGAAAGTGCCTGGCCGGGCCTGACGGTGGAAAAGCTGGTGCACGAGAAAATGTTCCCCGCCTGCGCACCAAGACTTCTCAAAGGCCCCAACGGCTTGCACCACCCGCGCGATCTGGCAAAGCACCACCTGCTACAGGTTTCCCGCCGCCCCGAAGGCTGGCCCGAATGGTTCGCTGAAGCTGAGCGCCTTTATGGCAGCCTTCCCCCGATCGATCCTACGCAAGGGCCGCGTTTCGACACAATTCAAATGGCAACCAGCGCCGCGGTGGAGGGTATGGGGGTGGTGATCGGGCGAACGCCGCTGATCGACGACTATATAGAATCGGGCGCATTGATCGCGCCGTTTGATCTGAAAGTGCACAGCAAGGCAGCCTATTGGCTGGTGCGTGCAAAAGGCGATTCGTCCCGTCCCATCACGCTTTTCAGCGCCTGGCTGCGGCGGGAACTTGGCCTGTCGCCGCAGGCCGTGCCCGCGGCGACATAGCCAAAACCAAAGCGTTATTCGGCCGGTTCGAGAACCCGCACCTCTTTCTTGTTGCCAAACGCATCCACCGGCAGGTGGATCGCGTCGATCTTCGGATCCAGCTCGCGGGTCCAGGAGGCGAATTCCAGGCAAATGCCATCCGGGTCATAAAAGTAAACCGAACGGACAAAGGTGCTCGGCGTAACTGTCGGGCTGACCTGGCGTTCTGAATCGTCGTGATTCATCACCTTGGAAACCCGCACGCCACGGTCGGCCAGCTTCTGGCAATATTCGTCGAACTTGTCAGCCGGCACGTTCAGCGCGATGTGGTTCATCGAACCATGGCCCGAAACGATCGTGCCTTCGCCCGGCAGGTGCGCCGCTGCGGCCACGCCCGGCGATGCTTCCGGCGCATTGGGAAACCAGAAAAACGCCAGTGAGTCACCATTGCCGATGTCGAAGAAGAAGTGCTGTCCCATACCGTTCGGCAGGTCGAGTGTCTTGATCAACGGCATGCCCAAAACGTTGGTGTAAAAATCCACCGTGCGGGCCATATCCTTGCACACCAGCGCAAGATGGTTGACGCCTTGAATATCAAAAATCTTGTTTTGAACTTTCGCCATTTTTCTCTCCCATCTAATTTCACCATCCCCTCTTACCATTTTCCGCGCCGTTGCACTATATAGATTCCTAAGCAATAGGCGCGCACCCAGACGTGCCGCCGTCAACATGGAGGAAGTATATGCCCCGTCTCAAACAGGTCCCGCTCGCAGACGCCGTACCCAGCGTTAAAGCCTATTACACCAAGCTTTTCGGGGATCGCGACCCGGTCAAGGAACCCGGCACCGCCACCGGAACGCCCGGCAATTGGTGGACCGTTTTCGCCCTGGTTCCGAGCATTTTCGAACACGCCACGGCGCAATTTGGCATGTTCGGCATGTTCACCGATAAAAGCGTCAGCAAGCTCGATGCAAAATTGCGTGAAATCGCGCTGATCCGCACCGGCTTCATCGCCGGCAGCCAGTTCGTCTTCTCGCAACATTGCAAGGCCGGGCGCCGCAATGGCCTCAGCGAAGAACAGATCCAAAGCATTCCGAACTGGAGCATCGCCACGGTCTTTGCGCCGCTGGAACGCGCCGTGCTCGCTTATGTCGATTGCCTTGTGCTCGAAGGTGGCCGCGTACCCGATGGCCTGTTCGAAGAAGTCAAAAAACACCTGGGCGATCAGGATATTCTTGAACTCACCTATCATGTGATGGGGTATAATTCGCACGCCACCATCTGCCGCGCCCTGCGTCTGGAATTTGACGACGTGCCCGAACGCATCGTCGAAGTGCCGGTGCCGAAGGACGGCAAGCTGGCAGCCGATTGGGCCGGAAGCGCCTGGAATCGCTAATAGATGAGCACGCCCATCAAATTAATTGCGTTTTCCGGGTCGCTGCGTTCGCAGTCGCACAATCAGCAGCTTGTCGAACTTGCCGCCGCCGGTGCCATCGCTGCGGGTGCGCAGGTCGAATTCATCCGCCTCAAATCCTTCGACCTGCCAATGTATGATGGCGATCTGGAACAGGCGGGCGGCCTTCCCGAAGGGGCGGCCCGCCTGAAAGCCTTGTTCGCGGACTGCGATGGCTTTCTGATTTCCTCGCCC
>DATJDE010000418.1:0-4736 GCA_035497595.1 Rhizomicrobium sp.
CTTGGAATCCGGGTCATAGGATTCAGAGGTCTCGCTCACATGGTTGTAATTCATGTCGGCGGATACCTGCACCCGCACGCGCCCGGTCCCGACCACGCTGGAGAGAATGCCTTCCACCCGCTGGCGTAAGCGTTCTTCAAAGGTCTGGGTGTTGCGTTCCTGGTCGGCCGCGCCCGCTTCGGCGCCCGATTTGCCGTCCCCGCCCGCTAAAAGCTCGCCATGGTCGTCCACAATGGCGACCCGGCGCGAATCCATATTGGCGACAGCGGCAGCCACCAGGTGCTGAATGGCCTCCACCTGACCGCGATCAAGCCGCCCGCGCGTCTTCAGAACGACAGAGGCACTTGGCAGCTGGGTATCGCGCGAAAAAATCTCCCGCTCCGGCACAACCAGGTGAATGCGGGCCGTCTGAATACCGTTAATGGTCTGGATGGAGCGGGAAAGCTCCCCCTCCAGCGCCCGCAAACGGTTGATGTTCTGGGTAAAGGCGGTGGCGCCAAAGGTGTCGGTCTTGTCGAAAATCTCATAACCGACACCGGCCGCGGGCAGATTATCCGAGGCAAGCTGCATGCGCAGCTTGGTCACCTGGTCCGATGGCACCAGAATCGTGCCCTCGCCGCGGGTGTCGTATTTCACATTCATCGCGTCGAGCTTGGCGGTGACTTGGGCCGCTTCGCGTGTTTCCAGCCCCGCATAGAGGATAGATTTGGACGGCTCGGAGATGACGCCCGCGACATACAGGAAAAACGCGGTGAGGGCGGCGGCAACACCGGCCATCGCACCAAACCGCGCAGCCCCGACGCCTTTGAAAAAATCCGGCAACCTGCCCTCCGCTTACCCCGGGGCAGACTTCCGTTGATCCGGATGTTCGCCCTCGCTAGGCAAACATTGCCGGTGTTGTGGTAAAAACGCCCTTAACGCGCGCCAAGGTTTTCAAATCATCCAAACGAAATTCACGATTAACGTTCCGTTTAGATTTGAGCGCCCCTGCGCCAGCGCTCAGCGACACCCAGGTTCAGTTGCGATACTGCTGCACCCGTGTGGCGCGCAAGCCCGCCAGGCCAAAGCGCTCGATGGCGCGTTGCCAGGCAAGAAACTCCTCCACCGTCAGCGTGTAGCGCTTGCAGGCTTCATCCAGACTCAGCAACCCACCGCGTACTGCAGCAACAACCTCCGCCTTGCGGCGGATCACCCAGCGTTTGGTCTGCGGCGGGGGCAGATCCGCCAACGTCAGCGGGCTGCCATCCGGCCCGATAACGTAGCTCACGCGTCCTCTGCGCTCGTCGGCCATCATGATACTCCCAGATTCTAAGCGACCTGACGTCAAACTACGCTCCGCTTCTAAAAAAACGGCCAAGGAGCAAGGTAAACAAACCCACAATTGCTCCGTTCGATTTGTTCGTATTCTCGCGTGAGGCTTTGCGTATTTTACGCAAAGCCCACCGCCATTACGTCGGTATCTGATCGAGCCGCTGCAGCATCTGATCGGCTGTGGTGATGATACGTGCCGATGCAGAATAAGCCCGCTGTGTGGTGATTAAGTTGGTAAATTCGGCGGCAAGATCCACCGTCGAACTCTCCAATGACGAGGCCTGGATTGAGCCTGCGCCACCGGTATTTGCCTCACCCACAATCGCGTTGCCCGATGCGTTGGTGACCGCATATGCGTTCCCCGACACCGCGCCCAAACCGTTCGGATTCGAGAATGTGGCAATCGGCAATTTATAAATTTTCTGAATCAACCCGTTGGAGAACTGCGCGGTGACGAATCCATTGGTGTCGACATTCACGCCCGTCAGGTTGCCGAACAGCGCACCATTGACCGATGAATTGACCAGCGCAGAGGCGCTGTCGAACTGCGTGAAGCCATCAGAGCTGCCCACCGTGCCCAGATTGATGCTCAGGGCCTGCGGCTGAAGCCCCGATGTTGCGGGGTTCCACGGCACGTTGACATTCAGCGAGCCGGTGGGCGTTCCCGCAGAGGTATCGGCCGTTGCCAGCGTGCCGTCCGAATTGAACTTCATCGTGCCGGTCGTGATCGGGTTGCTTCCCGTCATATTGGCGCTGTCGCCCTGATAGCTCACTTCATACGACCAGGTGTTCGCCCCGGTTTTGAGGAAAGACAACGCCATCGGCTGCGCGCCGCCCTGGCTGTCATAGACGTTGATGGTGCGGGTAAAATCCGGCGTCGCGGTGCCTGCCGCCATGTCGCCGGCGGTATATCCGGTCTTCACGTCGGTAGAGGCCTGCAAGTTCGCCTGCACGCTCATTTCAGTGGTGGCCTGCGCCTTGCCCGAAAGCCCCGCCACGTTGACCGGGCTCATATCGTTACGGTCGGTCGGGATATTGCCGTTGATGTCCACCGGCCAGCCCATCAGATAAAAGCCGGAGGCGTTCTTCAGATCGCCGTTGGAATCAGGCGTAAAGTTGCCGGCGCGGGTATACAGCGTGCGGCCAGAACCGTCGGAAAGCTGGTTCACAACAAAGAACCCGTTGCCCGAAATACCCAGATCGGTCGAAGACTGTGTGGTCTGCAGCAATCCCTGCTGCGTCACATTCTGCGTGCCGACAGAAATCACCCCTTGCGAAGAAATATCGCCGCTGCCCATGGAATCGGCGAGCAGGGTGGAAAAATTGTTCTGTCCCGCTTTGTAACCGATGGTGTTCACGTTCGCGATATTCGAAGACGCGATGGACAAGGCCTTGCTGTTCGCATTGAGGCCCGTCACGCCGATCATCATGGCGCCGGTGAGGCTCATGGTGTGTACCCTTTTTCAAGTCCCGTCCGGGGCTTCGCCCCTGTGGGTGATGGTTGGATGGCGCCGATTCTCGGCCGCCGGTTCTTAATTTTGCAGTGCTGCCACTTCCGACAGTGCAATTTGCATCGGCCCCAGCATCAGCTTGGGCTCAGAGCCGCTGAAGTCGATCTGGCCGACCACACCCTTGCTCGCAATCGCCGAAATAACAGGTGATCCGTCCACACCTTGCGCGTTCAGGCTCAGGCGATATTCCCCGTTGGGCAGTTGGTTGCCCATATTGTCCTTGCCGTCCCATTCGAAATTGTGAATCCCGGCAGTGGTTTCGCCCTGCGTTGTGTACACCACGCGCCCATCGGCATTGCTGATGGTGATGGTGTTGTCTTTGGCCTTGGAATCGAGGCCATAGGTCCATTTGGCTGCGCCATCGATCAGCACGCCCTTGCCGCCGGACATGGTGACCGACTTGCCGAGGAAGCCCAGCGCATCGGTGTTGGCGCGGCTCTGGGTCAGGCTGATCAGCGATTCCATGTTCTTGTTGGTGTTGATCTGCTGCTCCACGCCGCTGAACTGCACCAGTTGCTGGGTGAACTGGTTGGAATCCATCGGCGACATCGGGTCCTGGTTCTGCAACTGCGTCGTCAGCAGTGTCAGAAAGGTGTCAAAATTTCCGGCCAGTTGCTGTCCGGCCTTGCTGCTTGCGGAACTGGCGGCGGCGGCGCCAACGGGATCAATGCTCATGGCGAACTCCTTCAGACGCGAATGTCGAGGCGGGCAGAGCCGCCCGCGAAATGGTGGATGGATGCGGTGGTCGCCGCATTGGCGCTGTCGATCGCAAGGCTTGCGCCCAGCGCGCGGCTGCGGCCTTTAAAAGTGGTGGGCTGCTCACCGTGCCGTTCCTGCCCCTTGAGCGAGAAATTCAACCCGCTCTGGGAAAGATCAATGCCGCTGTCCTTCAGCGCGCGTTCGAGGTCGTTGCGGTCGCGCTGCAACAAATCCAGCGTCTGCGGTTTTTCGACGGAAAGATGCGCCTGCGCATGGCCCGTATGGTCGATGGACAGGCGCACATCCACCCGCCCCAATTCGGCCGGATCGAGCCGAATGGAAAAATGTTGCGCACCGTCTTTCGATTGCGTGGCGATCTGCACCGCCAGCGCCGAAAAATCGGGTTGCGCCGCCAAAGGCATTTGTTGCGCCACCTGCACCGTCGCGGGGGCCTGCCCCTGCGCTTGCGGCAGAGTGGGCGCAGTCACCGACGCAACGCTTGGCGCGCCCGGCGCTTGCGCGCTGCTGTGTGTGGCACTTGCCGGTTGCGCCACCTGCTGCGGGTCTGCCTGCGCGGACGCATTTGCGGTGCCGGGTGCGGGCTGTGTGGTCTGCGCCTGCTGGTGTTCCTTACTGCCGGATTTTCCGTCGTCGCCGTGATGTGGCGCAGGCGCTTGCGCCGCGCCCTGCACCGGCAAGGCGCGAGCTTGCACCGCAGTATCCGCAGTCGCTTGGCGCACGGTCTTCTCGGCCATATCCGCCAGCGCCGCCGCCTTGTCGGCGGGCAATGCCTTTGCGTCCTGTATCGCGTCTTCCGCCGTGCCTTGCACAGCAGGGTCAGAGGTTTTGCCTGCCTTCACATCCGCTGCGTGCGCTTGCGCCGTCCCTGACACAGCTACGGCACTGTCTGCCTGCGCATTCACCGCTGACGCACCGGTCACGGGCGCACCAGCAACAGCAGAGGCAGCCTCTGTCACAGCATCTGCCGGTTTTTCAGCCGTCTGCTGTGCGGTCGCCGCATGTGGTACCTGCGCGCCAACCGCAGCGCCGCTGCCGGACGCCGCATCCGCCGCGCCGTCAGCCTTCGCTGCAGTGTTTTTTTCCGGCTTCGACTCCTGGGCAGGCAGCAAAGTCTCCTGCTCGTCCGGGGGCGGCGCCGTTTCTGCCGTGTCCGCCGCATCCAGGGCCGCCAAAGCGTTGTCCCCATCAGCAGTG
>DATJDE010000419.1:0-3827 GCA_035497595.1 Rhizomicrobium sp.
AAGGTGCCCACCGCGACCACGAACATCGCGTTGGCATTGACCTGGAAGGTAATCCAGAACACCGCTATCAACCCCGCCCAACACAACACAGCCAGCTTCAGAACACCCGGATGCATGGTGGAGCGCGACCGCGGCTTGGCCACGACAGCAAGCGGCGGCGAAGCCGTCGCGGCTGGATGCTGCGCTGTCTGCTGCGCGCCGTTCGGCAAAAGAACTGGCTGTGGATTTGGCTGCGTCATCAACTTCCTCCGGGCTTATCGCTGAAATGTTCGGCGAATTTATTCGGTACGCCGTCCCAGCTTTGCGCATCTGCCGGAGGCGTGCCTTTGGTGGCGATGTTGGGCCATTTCGGTGCAAATTCGGCGTTCAGCGCCAGCCACTGTTCAAGCCCGGACTCAGTATCGGATTTGATCGCTTCAGCAGGACATTCCGGTTCGCACACCCCGCAATCGATACATTCGTCGGGATGGATGACGAGCATGTTCTCGCCTTCGTAAAAGCAGTCCACCGGACACACCTCGACGCAATCCATATATTTGCATTTGATGCAGGCTTCGTTGACGACATAAGTCATTGCACACCTCTCCAGCCCGTTTGCGTTGGCGCGCAAAGCGGCATCGGCCTGCAGCACGGCATCCGTCTACAAGCGGGCAATCGTTTGGCTCTGGAAACTCTGGAAATTGTTCTGGCAACGAACATCGGTCTGCCAAAAGGAGCATTTCATATACCTTTTATGCCTGCCAAAACCTCGCTGCAACATTTCTTTGTGCAGTGCGACATAAAGTCGGAAAAAGTCAGCCCCTGTCGCGCCCGACGCGGCCTTGGCGCGTTTCGGCGATGGTCTTGATGGCGAGCGTCACAAGCGCCAAAAGCGTCAGCGTGGATGCTGCCGCAAAGGCGCCCGCGGTGTTGAAGTCGTTGAACAGCAATTCAATCTGCAAAGACAGCGTGTTGGTTTGCCCGCGCACTTTGCCCGAGACCACAGAAACCGCGCCGAACTCTCCCATCACACGGGCATTGCACAGCACCGCCCCATAGAGGAGTGCCCATTTGATGTTGGGCAGCGAGACGCGCAAAAATGTCTGAAGCCCCGTCGCGCCCAGCGAAATCGCGGCTTCCTCATCGGTGTTGCCTTCGCTCTGCATCGCCGGAATGAGCGCGCGCGCCACGAACGGGCTGGTGACGAACAGGCTGACCAGAAAGATCGCCGGAACCGTGAACATGATCTGGATATCATGCGCGATCAGAAACGGCCCCAACAGCCCTTGCGCACCATATAAAAACAGATAGGCAACACCAGCGACCACCGGCGAAAACGACAGCGGCAGATCGATCAGCGCACCCAGCACCTGGCGCCCGGGAAAATCATGTTTGGTGATGGCCCAGGCCGCGCAAATGCCAAACCCGATATTGATCGGCACCACCACAAGCGCCGTCAACACCGTGAGGAAAATCGCGTGCAACGTCGCCGGTTCGACAACCTTGCTGATGTAATATTCAAGCCCGGACTGGAAGGCGAGATAGAAAATCGCCGCCACCGGCAAACCAAAGAACAACGCGGCAAGCCCGCCGCCGCCAAGCAGCATCACCCGCCGCCAGACGGTGCGCTCATTGGGCCGCCAATCGGCCACTGCGGCCACGCTCTCCGCCTGCGCTGTGTCGCTCACCGCGCACCCGCCCGCTTGCCATACCAAATCTGCAAGGCGTTGGTGACAAAGAACATCACAAACGCCGCCGCCAGCATCACCACCGCCAGCGCCGCCGCCGAGGAATATTCAAACTCCTCGATGCGGATGATGGTGAGCAGCGAGACGATTTCCGTCTTCAGCGGAATATTGCCCGCGATAAAAATCACCGCCCCGAACTCTCCGAGGCTGCGGCCAAAAGCGAGCGCGCAGCCGGAGAGAAGCGCAGGCAGCAATTGCGGCAGAATGATCCGGCGGAAGATCTGAAAATCGCTCGCGCCCAGCAGCATCCCCGCATCTTCGACATCGCGGTTCATCTCCATCAGCACCGGCTGCACGCTGCGCACCACAAAAGGCAGGCTGGTGAAGGCCATGGCAATCACGATGCCAGGCAAGGCAAACGCCACTTTAATGCCCAGCGGCTCCAGCCATTGGCCAAGCCAGCCATTGGGCACAAACAACGTCACCAGCGCCACACCGGCCACCGCCGTCGGCAAGGCAAAGGGCAGATCGACCAGCCCATCCAGCACTCGCCGCCCCCAAAACTGATAGCGAGTGAGAATCCACGCCAGCAATAGACCGAAGGCCGCGTTAAACAACGTGGCATAAGCCGCGCACAGAATCGTCACGCGATAGGTGGAGAGCGCGCGGCGCGTCGTGGCAATGCTGACAAAATCCGCCCAGCCAAGGCTGGCCGCTTTCAACAACAGGGCCGCAATGGGCAGAAACGCGATCAGCGTCAGATAAACCAGCGTGGTACCCAGCGTGAGCGCAAGGCCCGGTATTGCACGTCTGCCGCTCATCGCCCTGCCACGAAAAGGCGGCCCACGCGGTTGGCGCGGGCCGCCGAAAGTCCCTTGCGCAATTACTCTTTTAAGAAAGCCTGGTCCAGCAGGCCATCAGCGCCGAAATGGTCTTTGGCAATTTTCGCCCAACCGCCAAAAGCGCCTTGCGCCGTCATCAGCTTCACCGGCGCAAACTGTTTGGCATATTTCGCTTCGATCTTTTTATCGCGCACACGATAGAAATGGCGCGCGATCACGTCTTGCGCATCAGGCGTATAGAGAAATTTGAGATAAGCGGTCGCCAGATTGCGCGAGCCGCGCCTGTCCACCACCCTGTTCACCACCGCCACGGGAAATTCGGCGAGCAGGCTGATCGGCGGTGTCACCACCTCGAACTTATCGGCGCCCTTCTCTTTGGCAATGCCATAGGCTTCGGCTTCAAAGGTGATCAATACATCGCCGATACCGCGATCGGCAAAGGTGGTGGTGGCGCCGCGCCCGCCCGTATCAAACACCGGCACATGCGCGAACAACGCCTTGGCAAAGCTTTGCGCTTTGGCCCGGTCACCTTTGTACGCATCCAGCCCATACGCCACCGCCGCCAGATAGGTATAGCGCCCATTGCCCGAGGTCTTCGGATTGGGAAAAATCACCGCAACACCCGGCTTCACCAGATCGTTCCAGTTGCGAATGTTCTTCGGGTTGCCCTTGCGCACCAAAAACACCGGCAGCGAATAAAAGGGCGAGCTTTTATACGCAAACTTGTTTTGCCAATCACCGGCAATCAGGCCGCCCTTGTCATACAGCGTCTGCACATCGGGGACCTGGTTGAAGGTCACGACATCGGCCTTGAGCCCTTCAAGAACAGAGCGCGCCTGGCTGGACGATCCGGCATGAGACTGGTTGATGGTCACCACCTGCCCGGTCTGCGCCTTCCACTGCTTTGCGAAAATCGGGTTCAGCTCGGCAAACACTTCGCGCGAAACGTCATAAGAGGCGTTGAGAATACTGGTCGGCCCGCTTGCCGCGAAAGCAAGACCGGAAAAAGCCACGCCAAGCACCAGCCCGCAGAAAAGTGCTGTGCATTTCATCTGTCGTCTCCCTCGAAAATCACCCGAAAAGGCCCGGCCCACCCGGCGAAGGCTTAGCACTTATACCCTATCTTGTTTATAGACAATAGTTGGATGATACTTCCTCCGCCGCAGCAATCCAATGCCCAGCGCACGGAAGCAGCCCGCCATGCAAGATCTGAAAATCCACCGGTCTGAAAGCCCATCCGGCCACGGCCTGCGCCTTGTGGAAGGGGCACAAACGGCTCGCCCCTCGGTGGAGGCGCTACGGGTGATCGAAACCCTGA
>DATJDE010000420.1:0-7023 GCA_035497595.1 Rhizomicrobium sp.
CTGGATGATGACGGCGTGCGGCGAACACTGGGCGGAATGCTGGTGGGAAGCATTGATACCACGGCCTCATCAGTCGCAAAAATTCTTGTCACATTGGGCCGGGATCGCCGCCTGTTCGACGCCACGCAACGCGATGTGGGCAATCCTGCGCGCATGCTCGGCTGGTGCCGGGAAGCGCTGCGCCGCTGGCCGCACAATCCCTTAGTCCAGCGCAAAACCATAACCGACATTTGCTTAAGCGGCGTGGAAATTCCGGCGGGAAGTCTTGTCTTCGCGTGGACACAGGCCGCCATGCAGGATGCGCAGGCATTCCCCGAACCCGGACAAATGCAGCCAGACAGGCCAGCCGCCGCCTATTTGCATTTCGGCGGTGGATTGCATCCTTGTGCCGGACGCGCAATCAACGACACGCAAATTCCCATGCTGGTCGCAAAACTGCTGAGCCGCGGAATTCACAAAGTGGGGCGTGTGGGCTGGGCAGGCCCCTTCCCGCATCAATTGCCAATCCAACTGCGGAGCGTGTGATGTCTCAAGCTTTGGTCACGATTGCAGCCCCGCTCCGCACCTCCAAAATTTCCGAAGCAGTGCAACTGATCGCACAGCTCGGCAATCCCGCAACGCCAAACGTCGCGGGCGCGCTCGATAGGCTGGATGGTGATGACGGGGTCCACTTTGCCAGTCTCCATGCGCTCGCACCCACAGATGTAGAACGTGACGTCGGCCACCTGGTTCTGGAATTCTCCGCAGATGGTGATGACGACACAGCGATTGCACGCATGGCCGATCGGATCGGCGCTGCATTGCTGCCAATTTTCCGCCTTGCCGATGATTGGAAGGAAAAAGACCTTGCCACCTATCTGAAGGCGCACAAAGTGCGGCTTGGCCAAGGCTGGATGGGGCAGGCCGGTATCGCGTTCTCGGGCACGCCGGATATGAGCGTTGGCCGGGTGCGAAAGGAAGCGCAACTGGCCGAACATGTCGCCGCGCTGGTTGGCGCGCAGGACGGCGGCCTCGGCGCGCTGGATCGGCTCTACCGTATCCGTGCTGCGCTGCGAAATGACAACACGCATAAATGGGCATTGCAAACGCCAGTATCGCTGCCGCAGCCCCCTGCCAGCACCGGTGTCAGTTTCATTCCCGCCATCGTGCGCGCTTTCTTTGAAACATATCTTTGGCCGCTCGCCATTCCGGTTTTGATTGTCCTTGGGTTTGGTGCTTACGACGCGGCACTTGCGCTCCATGGCATCATGGCGGCACCGGACTCATGGCTGATGAAGCTATGGCTAACAGTAGGCGCGGTCTGGTCGGGCCTTTTGTGGCTGCTGGGCGTGGTATTGGCGTTTGTCATTCCCGTTCTTGTGCTGGTTGTCGTTCTCTATGCCAGCCTGCGCAACAAAGAGACGAATGACTGGGTGGACGAACGCGGGCCGGAGCGTGCAACACTCAGAAAGATTCTGGAAAACGAAAACCGCATCGCACACAATCACATGGTGTCGGTCACAACGATCAAGCCGGGCTTCACCAGAATGGTCACCCTTCGGCTGGCGTTCTGGATCGTCGGCCAATTGGCGCGCCTGCAATTCAAACCCGGGCGTCTGGGCGATATCGGCACCATTCATTTTGCGCGCTGGGTGACATTGCCCGGCAGCCGCGATCTGGTGTTTTTCTCAAACTTTGGCGGCAGTTGGGAAAGCTATCTGGAAGACTTCATCACCAAAGCGCATAACGGGCTTACCGCTGTCTGGTCGAACACGGTCGGCTTTCCGCGTGCGGAAAATCTGTTTCAAAAAGGCGCGACAGATGGCGAAATGTTCAAACGCTTTGCCCGTCGCAGCATGGTGCCGACCTGGTTCTGGTACAGTGCTTATCCCAGCCTGACCGCTGATAATATCCGTATCAATGCCGCCATCCGGTGTGGCCTTGCCGCGGCGATGACGGAAGAAGAGGCCGTCACCTGGCTGTCCCAGTTCGGCTCCGCCGTTCGGCCCGCAGCGAAACTGGAAAGCAACCAGATTCAAAGTCTGGTGTTTGGCGGCCTTGGCTTTATGCCGTTTGGCACACTGCTGCTGATTGATTTCGATGAGAACACGCCCGCAACACGCGGTTGGCTGCGCGACATCCGGCCTGAGATCGCGTTCGATGATGGGCGCAGGCTGGAACGCGAGGCGGTACTGACGCTTGCCTTTGGTCCCGGCGCGCTCGCCAAAGCCGGGCTCCCCGCACATGCGCTCGAAACTTTTCCGCCCGCGTTTCTGGATGGAATGACCGGCCCGGGCCGTGCCCGAATTCTGGGCGATGATGCCACCGATCCGGACCAACCATGGTGGTGGCGCCAGAACGGTTCTTATGATGCAGCCCTGCTGGTCTATGGCGCCAATCAGGCAAGCACCGATCAACTGGTCGAAAAGATCAGAACAATCACCGAAGGCTTTGGGCACACCGTCAGTCGAACCACACAGTTGCACCCCATTCCGGCGAACAAGCGCGAACGCATTGAGCCCTTCGGCTTTATCGATGGCACGTCGCAACCGATCATTCGGGGCACCTATCGCAGCCTGCGCAACGCCGATCCGATTCATCTGGTGGAACCGGGGGAGTTCATTCTGGGTTACCCGGATAATCGCGGCAACATTCCGCCGGGGCCAACACTTTCCGCGCTGGATGACCCGGAAAACCGGTTGCCAATCCGCTGTGACAATACTTCCGGTTTTACCGACAATGTGGTGGAGCTGCCGCGTGAGATCGGGCGCAACGGCTCCTTCCTGGTCATCCGCCAGCTTGAACAGGATCACGATGCATTCTGGGCCTATTGCGAAAATGAAGCGGCCAGATTGCGCGGACGGTTGGGAGAGCCTTATCGCATCACGCCGGAATTCATCGGCGCCAAGCTGGTGGGCCGCTGGCCCGATGGCTCATCGCTTGCGCGCAACCCCTATCGCTCTTTCACCGATTCCGGGGATCGCGAGCAGCATGTGACACGCCGCCCGGCAACCAGCCCGGATGATATGCAGGTGATTTCGATGGCGCCCACGCCCGAAGCGGCGGTCGCAGCGCCGGGCGTAGATGCAAAATCGCGCACACCGCGCGGCAATCCCGAAGATAATGATTTTCTGTTCGGCACCGAAGATCCACAAGGCTTGCGGTGCCCCTTTGGCGCCCACATCCGCAGGGCCAATCCGCGCGATAGCTTTGATCCCGGCTCGCAGGATCAGATCGACATCAGCAATCGTCACCGCATCCTGCGCATCGGCCGCGCCTATGTGGCGCAGGAAGGCGAGAATAACGGCCTGATGTTCATGTGCCTCAATGGCGATATCGAGCGCCAGTTCGAATTCGTGCAGCAAACCTGGATGGGCAGCGAAGCCTTTCACGGCCTGTCCGGCGAACGTGATCCGCTTGCGGGCAACAAGGCCGGTTGCCCCAACGGTTTCACCATTCCCACCCGTGAGGGCCCCGTTCGCCTCGCATCCATGTCGCGCTTCGTGACACCGCGCGGCGGCGGCTATTTTTTCCTTCCCGGAAAGGCGCTTCTGGAATTCCTCAGCGAATAATGCGGGGGCGGTGAATAACGCCGCCCCGTGGTCAGGTTGCGAGTGAGGTGCGTACCTGCCGGGCAGCCTTCGCCAGGGTCCACCACCTTTTGGTTGTGCCGTCACGCCTTTTCAACTGGGTGATTTGTTTTTATTTGTATACGGATGAATATTTGCGCTGTGGCACGGTCTTTCACTGCGACATGCGTTTAGCCCATATGAAAATTAACACTCTCTGTCCCAAATAGGGGATGAGCCGCAGACCGGCTGTCACCGTTTGCTTGGGGCATGAAATGTATCGGAAAATATGCGTCGCGGCCGGGATCGGCCTGTTGCCGTTGTTGTCTGCCGGGGCCTTGGCCGAGAGCGTGAATGATACCATCGAAACCGTCACGGTGACGGCGCGCAAGTTGCCGGAAGACCTTCAGAAGGTTCCCGCCTCCATTACGGTGTTGACAGCGGCAGATTTGCGGGCAGCGGGCGCCACCACAACGGCAGACCTGTTTTCGCAGGCGCCCAACATTGCCATGAGCGGCGGCATTGCGGGCGCGCTTCAGGGGCAGGTGAGCATTCGCGGCGTTTCGAGCCTGGTGCGCAACATCGGTGTCGAGGCTGGCACTGGCTTTTATGTAGATGGCGTCTATCAAGGCCGCCCCGAAAATTACAATCAAGACCTGATAGATGTGGCGCAAGTGGAAGTGTTGCGCGGGCCGCAAGGCACCCTGTTCGGCAAGAACACCATTGCAGGGGCGTTCAACATCACAACAGTGCGGCCAGATGCCGACCAAACCCATGCGCTGCTGAATGTGGAGCTGGGCAATTACGGCCTTGCGCATGTGCAAGGGTATGTCACCGGCCCCTTGGTAGACGATACGCTGAGCGCCAAACTCTCCCTCGGCTATGTCACGCAGAACGGTTTTTATCGCCACCTGCATAATGGCCAGAGCGGGGATTCGCTCAACCAGTTTTCCTATCGCGGTTCGCTGTATTATACGCCGACATCCAACAGCGAATTTATTTTGACCGTCGATGGCCTGCGCGATCGCGGCCGCCCGGCGTTTTTTCAGGTCACCGATCTGGCGGGGTTCGCCGCGCCGGAAACAGCCGCGCCCCATACGCTCGCCAACAACCGGCCCAACTATCTCCACCGCGATAATTACGGTGTGTCGCTGACCGGCAATGTGACCATGCCGTTCGGAACGCTCACCTCGATCACGGCCTATCGCCAATCGGCCTATCAGGCATCGCTCGATGACGACCAGAACCAGGTGGACTATATCGCGCAGGACAAATGGGGCGATCGCAGCTTCTTCTGGTCGCAGGAATTGCGGCTCAACGGCACGCTGGGCGATACGGTCGATTACGTCGCCGGGCTTTATTATCTGGGCCAGACGGTGAGCACCGTGCGCAGTCTGGGCATCGGCTCTGATCTTGGCGTGCCGCCCGGTGCGCTGCTTGGCACCGATGGCCGTGTCGAAAGCAATGCCTATGCCGCCTATGGCAATGTGAACTGGCACATCACCGATGCGCTGACCGCCTCGGTGGGCTTGCGCTATTCCTATGAAGACAAGCAGGTGGCCTTCTCGCAGCTCGACCCTACGGGCATCTACACATTCTTCGGTCTGCCGAATCTTTCCTATGCGGCCAATGCTTCGGATGGCGATCTTTCGCCCACCGCATCGCTTTCGTGGCAGGCATCGGAAAATGCGATGCTCTATGCGCGGATTGCGCGGGGCTACAAGAGTGCCGCGTTCAATGTCGATCTTGTCAGCACTACGCAAGGCCTGTCTGCCAGACCGGAAAATGCGACGAGTTATGAAATAGGCCTCAAGAGCGACTGGCTGGATCGCCGGATCAGGCTGGACGGCGCTGCGTTCCTCACACACTATAACGACATGCAGGTCTCTGAAGTGCTGGGCACTGCGCCGATACTCAGCAATGCCGCGCGCGCCACCATCAAGGGCGCGGAACTCGAATTGACCGCCATCATCACCCAGGAGCTGCGTCTGCGCGCCGGGATCGGCGCGGTCGATGCGCGCTATGACAGTTTTGCGCAATGCCAGCAGCCGCTTTCGGCCGGTGGCCTGGTCGTCGACTGCGCGGGCAACCAACTCATCGGTGCGCCGAGCTGGACCGGCAATGTGGCGGCAGAATATGTGCGTTCGCTGGGCTGGGCCGGTTTTGTCGCACGGCTGGACTATGCGTTTCAATCTCCCGTCTATTTCGAGGCGAGCAATTCCAAAAGGTTTGAAAGCGATTCCCAAGGGCGCATCAACATCCGCGCGGGGCTCGATTTTGGCGCATATAGCGTGATGCTGTGGGCAAAAAACCTCGGCAACGACACTTACATCACCTATGCGGATGATCGCTCGACCATCGGCATCCCGCGGACAACTGCTTACGGGCCGCCGCGCACCTTCGGTGCAACGCTCTCCGCGCAGTTCTGAAGCGGGTCAGTCGCGCAATTTGGTGAGTGCAGAGCCTTTGTGAAAGGCGATGTGATCGGTCTTGCTGCTCTTGATCTCAAATTGCGGGCAGTCCTTGCTCGCATGGTGGATATAGCCTTTGTGTGGCACGTCGTGCATATGCACGCGGATAATCGTGCCACTCACCAACCCGGCTTCCGAATTCCAGCGCACGTGATCACCGACTTTGAAAGAATGAGGCATGGCGGTTCCTTGAGCTTTGGCACGGGCCATGGCCCGGCCTTGCGCAAGTGAGCATGCGCCCAGGCAGCGCCTAATGCAGCCCGAAAAATTGCCACTGACCGGGCAAGGTCCTACAATCGAACCGTCGGAACCACCTGGGAGCCGCCACGCATACCTTTTACACCATAGGCCATTCGACCAGAACGCTTGACGAATTTGTCGATCTCTTGCGCGAAGCCGACGTCAATTTCGTCGTCGATGTACGTTCGATGCCCCGCTCGCGGACCAATCCGCAGTTCAATGCGCAAACCCTTCCCCAAGCGCTGGCGCCCTGGCAGATCGGTTATGCACATATCGCCGAGCTTGGGGGCCTGAGAGCAAAGGGCGCGCGCTCGAACCCTTCGCCCAACGCCTTCTGGCGGGTGCGCGGTTTCCGCAATTATGCAGATTATGCCCTGACAGAACCCTTCGCTGTGGGTTTGGCGCGCCTGCGCGCGCTGGGCAGCCACAATCGCTGCGCCATCATGTGTGCTGAAGCCGTCTGGTGGCGCTGCCACCGCCGCATCATCGCCGATTATTTGCTGGCCGCGGGAGAGCGTGTGCAGCACATCCTCGCGCCGGGGCACATCGATGCGGCAAGCCTGACACCTGGCGCCATCGTTCAGAGCGACAAAACGATCCTCTATCCCGCCACGCCCGCCGCCGAATGATGCTCTGCCAGCATCACGCCCGATCCGGCAGGCTCCCCAGAAGCTTGTTCTGCTGCAGCCAGGTGATGCAGATATCAATCGCCTCGAAAAGCTGTTCGCGCTGGCCGATATAATAATGGTTGGCACCGCGGATCG
>DATJDE010000421.1:0-11682 GCA_035497595.1 Rhizomicrobium sp.
GCGGTCTAAAGCGGTTCCAGGAAAAGTGTGCAGCGGTTTATCGTCCGGAACCGCAACAAAACAAAAGTATTCGCCGGGCTATGGCTTGCATGGCCCGGCGAAACACGCGGCTCAAAACGTGAAGCCGAGCCCAAACAGATATTGCGTCGTTGTTTGCCGGGCACCGGGCGCAGGGTTGTTATCGTAATTCAGGTTTACGCTGATTTGCGAAAACATGGTCTTGGTCAGCGCAAGGCGCATGCCGCCGCTGACCAGTGCAAGGAAGTCTTTGGAATTCTGCACCGAGGGGTAGAGCGAAACATCGTTGAACAGCTTGATCCTACCATCATTGAAGCTGCGGTCGATGTGCCAGGCCAGGCTCAGATTGACTGAATCGTTGGACCCGCCAAAGTTGGAATAATCTTCGTACAGCCAGGCAACGCCGCCTTTGAGTGCAAAGTTGAACTCCGGCGATTCAAACCATTGATAGCCAACGCCCGCGCCGGGAAGGAGGCGCAGCTTCAGATAGTTCACATGATCCTGTTCAATACGGCCGCTGCCATAGGCAAAGAACTTCGGCGTCAGAAACGCATCATATTCGCTCTGCGCAAACCATGTGTTGGTGGTGGTTGAGTTGACGTTGTCCACCTTCTGCTCGCCATATTGATAGGCGCCGCCAAACGAAATGCGATCCGTTTCCGAACGGCGGCTGGCGTCCGCGCTCGCGCCGAATTGCAGCGTGCGGGTGTTGGTTTGTGCATACAGCGCATTCGCCGCGACGTTGCCGGTCCAGGTCACCGGCGGCGGGTTGATCTTCGCAATGGAGTCCAGCGCCACGCGCTGCGGCACAAGCGAGCCACCTTCTTTCGTCGTCACCGCGCCCGTCTGCGCTGTGCCGATAGATTGGCGGATGACGGTGCCATCCCCCAAAACCAGCGTAATCGGCTTCTCGGAAGAAAAGGTCGCGATGTCTGCAATGGCCACGGTGATGGTGGTATCGGCGGCAAAAGACGGCGCCAGAACAAGTTTGCCATCGGCGGCGGATTGAATCTCTCCGGTGATACGGTCGCCATTCTTGAGGGTAATCTCATCGGCAAGCGCGCCCGTCACGATAAACGCAGACAATGCCAGGGCAGTGCACATCAGGTGGGTTTTAGTCACGCAGTTACTCCTTCACGCATCAGCTTTAAAAATGGCGCATTGCGGACAAACCAATCGCCCGCTGGTGCGCTTTCGACGGATTGAGATGGCAAATTTATGGCGAGAGGTGAAATAACAGCGCGCATGCAGCGGTTTGTGCTGCGCCTTGGCACAATTGCATCATCTCTGTTGGAAATGTCGCAGATGACCCTCGCATGTCGCGAGGGTCATGCAACGGCTGTTCAATGCCGGAAATGGCGCACGCCGGTGAACGCCATGGCAAGGCCCGCATCGTCGGCTGCCTTGATCACGTCCTTGTCATTGATCGAACCACCGGGCTGAATGACGGCGGTGGCGCCCGCTTCAGCAACGGTGAGCAATCCATCCGGGAAAGGAAAGAATGCGTCGGATGCTGCCGCCGAACCCTTGGTCATTGGCTCCGGCCACCCTGCCGCCACAGCTGCTTCCTGCGCCTTCAGCGCGGCGATGCGGGCGGAATCCACGCGGCTCATCTGGCCTGCGCCAATGCCTGCGGTCACGCCGTTCTTCGCATAGACGATGGTGTTGGATTTCACATGCTTGCCGATGGTGAAGGCAAACAGCATGTCGGTCAGTTCGGTCTCAGTCGGCGCGCGCTTGGTGACGATTTTAAGATCGCCCAGCTTGGTGTGCGCGCTATCGCGCGTCTGCACCAGAAAACCGCCTGCCACCGCTTTGAACATCCAGCCTTGCGCGGAGGTATCCGGCAGCCCTCCGGCAATCAAAAGGCGCAGGTTCTTTTTGGCGGAAAGGATGCGGCGCGCATCCTCATCCGCATCCGGCGCGATGATCACTTCAGTAAAGAGCTTGGAAATTTCTTCCGCCGTTGCGCCATCGAGCTTGCGATTGAACGCAAGAACGCCGCCAAACGCGCTGACGGGATCGCAGGCCAACGCCTTTTTATACGCATCGGTCAGCGAACTGCCCAGCGCAACGCCGCAAGGATTGGCGTGCTTGATGATGGCGCAGGCCGCCGCCACCGCCGGGTCGAATTCGGCAACCAGTTCGTAAGCCGCATCGGTATCGTTGATGTTGTTATACGAAAGCTCTTTGCCCTGAAGCTGTTCAACCGTCGCCACGCCAAAGCGCTGTTCGCTGGTGACATAAAACGCGGCCTGCTGGTGCGGATTCTCGCCATAACGCAAAGATTGGCGCAGATGCCCGCCAAAGGTGCGGCGGCGCGGCGGCGCGGTGTCGCCATCCTTCGCCAGTTCGCGCGCCAGCCAGCCAGAGACTTCGGCGTCATAAGCCGAGGTGCGGGCATAAGCGACCTGCGCCAGCTTGCGACGCAAGCCAATCGTCGTGCCACCATTGTTCGCATCCAGCTCGGCCAGCACAGCCGCATAATCTTCCGGGTCCACAACCACGGTCACATAGTCATGGTTCTTGGATGCGGCGCGGATCATTGCCGGCCCGCCAATGTCGATATTCTCCACCGTCTCGTCATAGCCCGCGCCTTTGGCAACCGTGGCTTCAAACGGGTAGAGATTGGAGACCAGCAGATCGATGCCTTCGATGCCGTGATCGCGCATGGCGCGTGCGTGTTCGGGGTTGTCCCGCACGCTCAGGAACCCACCATGAATTTTGGGGTGCAGCGTCTTTACGCGGCCATCCATGATTTCCGGAAAACCGGTCACCTCCGACACATCGGTCACGGTGAGCCCCGCATCGCGCAGGGCCTTGGAGGTGCCCCCGGTGGAGATCAATTGCACATCACGCGCGGCAAGCGCTTTTGCGAATTCTACAAGGCCGCTCTTGTCGAAAACGGAAAGAAGCGCGCGTCGGATCGGGCGAATGGTCATGGCAGCGGGGGATAGAGGTTTCGCCCGGTATTACGTCTGCCCCGGCCAAAAGAGAAGACCCCAAGCTGGTTCAGGGGCGATTTGCCCGGATAACGCTGTGGATCGCGCCCGTCAGCCGTTCCAGATCGGCGTCCTCAATGGTGAGGGCGGGGGTCAGATAGACGATATTCCTGAACGGCCGCACCCAAACCCCGGCCTCGACCAGCCGATGCTTGAGGCCATTCATGTCCCCGATTCGGTCAAGTTCCACCACGCCAATGGCGCCGCGCACCCGCACATCCACTACGCCGGGCAGCCCAAGGCACTGCCCCAACCCCTGCGCCAGTTTTTTGGCGATCTCGTTGGCCTGCAACAGGCGCGGCTCACGCTCAAACAAATCGAGCGAGGCATTGGCCGAAGCACAGGCCAGCGCATTGCCCATATAGGTCGGCCCATGCATCAGCGCGTGGGAGGGATCATCGCTCCAGAACGCCTCGAAAATCTCCGTGCTGGCAACCGTGGCGGCAAGCGGCAGCGTGCCCCCGGTCAGCCCTTTGCCAAGTGTGATGATATCCGGCGTCACCCCTGCCGATTCAAACGCAAACATCGCGCCCGTGCGGCCAAAGCCGGTGAATATTTCGTCGAAGATCAGCAGCAGGTCATATTTGTCGGCAAGGCGGCGCAAGCGGATCAGGCATTGCTCATCGTTGAACAGCATCCCGCCCGCGCCCTGCACCAGCGGCTCCACCATGATGCCGGCAATCTGATCGGCATGGTCGGCCAAAAACGCATCGAGCCGCGCCTCGCTTTCATCATCGCGCGGCAGATCGGCAATGAAATGTTGCGGCAGAACACCGGCAAACAGCGCATGCATCCCTTCTTCGGGGTCGCACACCGACATGGCGGCAATGGTGTCGCCATGATAGCCGCCGCGAAAGGCCACAAACTTGGTGCGCCCGCGCACATTTTTGTTGAGCCAATATTGCGTGGCCATCTTCATCGCCACTTCAACGGCGACAGAGCCGCTATCGCTGAAAAACACGCGGCTCAGAGATTCTGGCAGCAGGGCACACAGCCGTTTTGCCAGCGTGAGCGCCTGCTCATGCACCAGCCCGCCCAGCATCACATGCGGCAGGGTTTCAAGCTGCTGCTGCACCACAGCGCGGATATGCGGGTGGTTATAGCCGTGACAGGCGGTCCACCACGAGGCAATGCCGTCCACCAGCTCGCGCCCATCGGCAAGGGTGATGCGCGTGCCGTCGGTGCGCGCCGCGGCCAGCGGCGGCGCCGCCGTTTTCATTTGCGTATAGGGAAGCCAGATATGGCTCAGGCCGTTCTCATACCAGGCAGGGTCTTTGCTCATCAAAGCGCAATGCTTCAGATCGCCATCGGAATCATGCCGAGTTTCGACAGCAGCATGCGATCCTCATCCTGCTTCGGATTGGCGGTGGTCAGCAGCTTGGGGCCATAGAAGATCGAATTGGCGCCCGCCAGAAAACACAGGGCCTGCGCTTCCTCGCTCATATTCTCGCGCCCCGCCGACAGCCGCACCATGGATTTCGGCATGGTGATGCGCGCCACAGCAATGGTGCGCACAAAATCGATCGCTTCCAGCGCCTGGCCCAGAGAAACCGGCGTGCCTTCCACCTGCATCAGCATGTTGATCGGCACGCTTTCGGGGTGCACCGGCATGGTTGCCAGCGTGTGCAACATGCCCACGCGGTCTTCCAGTTCTTCGCCCATGCCGACAATGCCGCCGCAGCACACATTGATCCCGGCATCGCGCACATTGGCGAGCGTGTTCAGCCGGTCTTCAAAGGTACGGGTGGTGATAATGTCGGCATAATGTTCAGGCGAGGTGTCGATATTGTGGTTGTAATAATCAAGCCCCGAGCCTTTCAGCCGCACAGCCTGCTCGCCCGTCAACATTCCTAGCGTGACACAGCTTTCCAGCCCCAGCGCTTTGACGCCCTCAATCATCTCGCACACCGTGTCGAGATCCTTGTCCTTGGGCGAGCGCCAGGCAGCGCCCATGCAAAAGCGCGAAGCCCCTGCATCGCGTGCGGCTTTGGCATCGGCGAGAACGGCGGCCACATCCATCAGCTTGCTGGCCTTCACGCCGGTTTCGTAAGAGGCGCTTTGCGGGCAATAGGCGCAATCTTCCGGGCAACCGCCGGTCTTGATCGACAGCAATGTCGATATCTGCACCTCACGCGGGTCGAAAACCTGCCGGTGAACCGACTGGGCACGAAACACCAGCTCCGGAAAGGGCAGGGCAAACAGCGCCCGCAATTCTTCACGCGTCCAGTCATGGCGCGGGACGACATCGAAAGAAGGTGCGGGAGCGTTCATTGGGCGGTTCCTGACGGTTGGCCTGGGGCAAGCAAAGCCATTATATCGGGCGGATGATCCACGCAAGCCAAGCCCAAACACATGCGTCCTCGCTGGACGATTTCGCAACCTCCAGGCTCACAGCCCTGGAAAAACACAATCGCCGCCGCATCTTGGTGGATTCCGCGCGGGAAGATGGCGTTTTTCTCGTCCGTGGGGGGCGCCGTTTCATCTCGTTTTCCTGCAACGATTACCTCAATCTGACGCACCATCCCAAGGTAAAGGCCGCCGCCATCGCCGCCATTGAGACCTATGGCACCGGGGCCGCCGCCTCCCGCCTGATCACCGGCAATCATCCGCTGCTGATCGAACTGGAAGAAAAGCTCGCCGCGCTGAAAGAGGCGGAAGCAGCCTGCGTCTTCGGCTCAGGCTATCTCGCAAATACAGGCATCATCCCCACGCTGATCGGGCAAGCCGATCTGGTGCTGCTTGATGAACTGTCCCATTCCTGCATCTGGGCCGGGGCACAGCTGTCACGCGGCACGGTGCATGTTTTCCGCCACAACGATTTGACACACGCGCGCGCGCTGCTCACCGAACATCGCAAAGCCCATCCTCATGCGTTGATCGTCACCGACGGCGTGTTCTCGATGGATGGCGATCTTGCACCCTTGCACGCACTCTCCGCACTGGCGGCAGAGTTTGACGCCTGGCTGATGTCCGATGATGCCCATGGCCTCGGCGTCATCGGCGGTGGCCGCGGTTCGGCGTTCGTAGACGGAAAGAAAGCGCGCATCGATCTGCAAATGGGCACGCTGTCCAAAGCCCTTGGCTCTTATGGCGGCTATCTCTGCGCCTCGCAGCCAGTGATCGATCTGCTCAAAACCCGCGCCCGCACGCTGGTCTATTCCACGGGCCTGCCACCGGCCAGCGTCGCCGCCGCCATCGCCGCGCTGGATGTGATCGCCGCAGAGCCGGAATTCGCCGCAAGCGCAGTAGAAAAAGCGCAAGGGTTCACCCGCGCACTCAATCTGCCGCTGGCGCAAAGCCCCATCGTCCCCATCGTCCTCGGCTCCGAAACCGCGGCGTTGGAGGCACAGAAACTGCTGGAGAATGAGGACTTTCTCGTCACCGCCATCCGCCCGCCCACCGTGCCGGAAGGCACCGCCCGCCTGCGCTTCGCTTTTTCAGCGGGCCATTCGGACGCGGATATCCAGCGCCTCGCCGCGCTGGTGCGCGAAAAAGTGTTACCCCATACGCCCGCAATCCCATGAGCGCGTATTTCATCACCTCTACCGGCACCGATATCGGCAAGACCTATGTCACTGCCGGGCTTATCCGCCATGCGCGCCTGCAAGGTAAAACCGTTTCTGCGCTGAAGCCTGTAATCAGCGGCTTCGATCCGGCGCAGCCCGAACCCAGCGATACTGCCAAGCTGCTGCAATCTCTGGGCGAGGAAATCACACCCGCATCGCTGGCGCGCCTCTCCCCCTATCGTTTTGCCGCCCCCCTCTCGCCCGATATGGCGGCGGCGCGCGAAGGGCGCAGCGTACCGTTCGATGCGCTGGTCTCGCTCTGTGCCCTGGCCGCGCGTGCCCATCAAGGCACCCTGTTCATCGAAGGCGTAGGCGGGGTCATGGTCCCGCTGGACGAAAGCCGCACGGTGCTGGACTGGATGGCGGCACTGGGCCTGCCGCTGGTCATGGTGACAGGCTCGTATCTGGGCACCATCAGCCACACGCTGACGGCGCTCGACGTGGTGGCCCGGCGGGGCCTGAAGGTGGCGGCCCTGGTGGTGAACCAAAGCCCCGGCGATGCGCCGCTTGGCGAAACCATGGCGGTGATCGCCCGATTCGCGCCCACAGTCGCAGCCTTTGCCTTGCCCCGCAGAGGGCACGCAGGCGACAGCGCAAACGCCGATTTCGGCCCGCTGTGGCAGGGCCTGGCGCGCGGCGGCGATGAGCCCACTTGCAGCGAGGCTGGGGGCGGTGTCTAAGACTGCCGGTCCGAAGTAAGGCGCATCCGTGGTTCAATATAATTGTCTGAAGTGCCCGGGCTATTGCTGCTCGTATCCCATCATCCAGCTCGAAAAGCGCGATGTTGAGCGGCTGGGCAAGCATTTCGACCTCAGCTTCACCAAGGCCCGCAAAAAATTCACGGTGATGAAGTGGGGCTACAAATACCTCATGCGCCGCAAGGCCGATGAGCATTTCGGCAAGATCTGCCAGTTCTTCGATACCGAAAAGCGCCGCTGCACGGTCTATAAAGCCCGCCCCTCGGTGTGCCGCTCCTTCCCCGGCACGACCCGCTGCGGCTATTACGATTTCCTGTCCTTCGAGCGCCGCTCACAGGAAGACCCGGATTTCATCGCCACCACCAACAGTAATTGACCGGTTTGTGTTGACCGGGCCGGTTCGGCAAGTATGATCCCGGCCGCTATCATAGACCCTCTCAAGATTGCCCCTGTGGCGGAATGGTAGACGCGGCAGACTCAAAATCTGTTGCCTTCACGGGCGTGCTGGTTCAAGTCCGGCCAGGGGCACCATTCTTGAAGAATGTCGTTGATTTTATTGGAAATTGTCCCGCCCTCGAAAAAGGTGCTGCACTTTAGCGCCCCTGTTTGCTCTCGAGATTGATGGGTTCAATCGCATCCGCAGCCCATTTTTTCTGCGGTGCTTTCTTCGATAACGAACGACCATCCGGGCAGCCTCCCAACAGAATAAAGCCATCAACGAAGCATCGGTTTGCATCGTTTTCCCTGGCAATCGTAGCGCGTCGAATATTTCCAGCGTCACGCCGCCATATGCTGCCGCATGGTCATGACAACTGTCGCGACACTGAAGTCTGGGCCAAGCGGTCCGAACCCACCATCCGTACACTTTGCATCTGACCTGAGCTTGGTCCTCCACCCCGGCCAAAGTCCTCGAAAGAAACTTGCGCGGCTGGTTGCGCGATTTCTTTGAATAGGGCGCGGTTAGATTTGTCTTTGGCCTGCGTCCTAGAGGGTGAGGTCTCTGTTCACCCCTCGCTGTGAGGAAACATAGACGGGCATGAACGACGAAAAACCAAGTTGGAACAACGAAAGCGTCAATGCACGCGCTGAGGATACGGCCGTGCCTTGGGCTGAGGTGAAAGCTTGGTTTGTCCGGGACGTACTGCCGCTTGAGGCAACATTAATGCGTTTTCTTCAGAGAAATTGCCGCAATCCGAGCGATGTCGAAGACGTGCGCCAGGAGGTGTATGCGAACCTGCTGCGGGCGGCTGAGAAGGCATTCCCCGAGCGGACCAAGCCCTTCCTGTTTTCGACAGCGCGCAATGTGCTCATCGATCGGCTGCGGCGGGACAATGTCATTCCCATTGAAGTGGCGGCCGATCTCGATCTTTCGGTGGTGCCCTCCGACGAGCCGGGGCCGGAGCGCAGTGTATTTGCCAGGGAAACCCTGCGCAGATTGCAACTTGCCCTCAACGATCTGCCGCCGCGCTACCGCGAAGCGTTGATCCTCAAGCGGATCGAAGGGCTGTCACTCCAGGAAATCTCGCACCGCATGGGCATTCCGGAGCAGGTGGTCTCGAACTATGTGCGGCGCGGCGTCTTCGTGCTGGCCGATCAACTTTATGGAGAGCAGTCCGCGGTTGGAGGTGAACATGACCTCACCTGAATTGCCCCCGACAGCAAAACCAATCCGCGAGCAGGCGGCTGCCTGGCTCCTGCGTGCAAATGCTCCAGAGTGGAACGCGCAGAGCCAACAACAGCTCGATGCCTGGCTCGCAGCTTCCGAATTCCACCGCGCATCATATTGGCGCCTGGAAGCTGCATGGGCTGAAGCATCGCGTCTTGCAGCGCTTCGCCCTCTGAAACGCCCCGGTGGTTCCTTAAGGCGGCTGCTCAATCCTGTTGGCTGGAAAGTCGTGGCAGCCAGCCTGCTGTTCGCGGTGGCCGGTATGGCGCTCTATCAGGTCAGTTCTCCCCCAGATGTGCGCGAATATGCGACGCCTATTGGTGGGCATCGCACGCTGACGCTGCCCGATGGAACAGTCATCGAACTGAATACCGATACCGTCATCAGGATCACAAATGACCTGCGCAAACCGAAGGTCTGGTTGACCAAGGGCGAGGCCTATTTCCAGGTCGTCCATAATCCTCAGCGTCCCTTCATTGTGTACGCCGGTGATCACAAGGTCACCGATCTCGGAACGAAATTTGTGGTTCATCGCACCGAAAAGGGGCTTGAAGTCGCGTTGTTTGAAGGTCGGGCGCAACTCGATTCCATTGGCCGAGACATGCCGCAGCGATCGACGGAATTGTCGCCCGGTGAAATCGCGATCGCCACAAGAGACAGCATGTCGGTGACAAAGAAGTCCATGCAGAAGCTCGCGAATGAGCTGAGCTGGCGAAAGGGGCTTTTGATTTTTGATGGCACAACGCTCGCCGACGCCGTTGCGGATTTCAACAGATACAATGTCGAGAAGATCGTCATTCGTGACCCTTCGATTATGCAAATGCGCGTGAACGGAACCTTTCCGGTCCACGCAAAGCAGGAATTTGTTGACGTAGCGCAGGCCGTATTCGGGCTCCGCGTTGAGTCACAGGGAGACAACACACTGATCTCTCGATGACGAGAGCCAGGGTCACGTTGGAAGTGCAGAAGGTTAACAAGGGGGGCATATGCCTAATCAAAAATACTGGAAATCGATCCTCGCGGGGAGCACGTGTCTGGTTCTGTCGAGCACGGCGTTTGCAGGCGAATTCAGCATCGCTGGCGGCGATCTGAAAGACGCACTCAACGCCTACTCCGTGCAGTCCGGCTTGCCGCTTCTCGTCTCGACCGATGCCGTCAAAGGCATACGCAGTGCTGGCATCAGGGGCGATTTCTCGAACGACGCGGCCCTGTCTCGTCTGTTGTCCGGGACTGGATTTGTGGCTCAACGCCGTGCAGGTGGCACCATCGCTGTGGTGCGAGGGCCAGAACAATCAAGCGCCTTGGGAACCGGGCTCTCTGATCTCCAGTTTGCGCAAGCATCGCCCCCGCCGCCGCGTGCCGTCGAAACCGTTACCGTTACCTCGTCCAAACTGGGCGGCGGGGATGTGCAGTCCATCCCCATTTCGATCACGGCACTGAGTCAGGAGCAGCTCACCGCCACCCAAACCGCCGGCGGGCCGGACCTGATCAAGCAGGTGCCGAACATGACCTTCACCAAAACAAATTTCAGCGGCTATTCCATTCAGTTGCGCGGCATCGGCACACAGGCGATTTCGGTGACGACCGATCCTGCCGTCGCGGTGTCGTTCAACGATGTGCCGTTTCTGCGCAATCATTTCTTCGAGCAGGAATTCTTCGATATTAGCCAAGTGCAGGTGCTGCGCGGACCGCAAGGCACACTGTATGGCCGCAACGCGACCGCGGGCGTGGTCAATATCACATCGGCCCGGCCCACAGATCAGTTCGAGGCGCTGGCCTCCGGCGAGATCGGCAACTACAAGCAGCGCCGCTTCGAGGGCATGGTCAATCTGCCGATTCTTGATGACCGCATTTCCTTGCGTGTTGCGGGCGAGTGGACCAAGCGCAATGGCTATTCGTTCAACGAGTTGACGGATAAGGACATTGACGGCCGCAACCTGTGGTCGTTGCGCGCCACGCTTGGCTGGCGGCCTTTGCCCAAACTCCAGACCTATCTGATCTGGGAACGCTTTCAGGAAAATGATGACCGGCTGAGAAGCGCCAAACAGCTTTGCAAGACCGCGCCCTATCGCTCATCTGTGAATGGCGTGCCGATTCCGCCGGTCACCGGTGCTGGCCAGTTCGGCAACACCTTCCCGCCTTATCTCTCACAAGGCTGCGAAGGGGTTTCGCTTTATTCGGATGAAGCCTTCCAGATGCCCAATGGCTATACGCTGCCTTACTATACGGGCCTGTCGTATAACGGTCTCGTCACCGGCATCAATCCGTATCGCGATACCGAACAGTCACGCGATTTGCGGGTGATCCAGTCGCAGATTGACCCAGTCTATAAGGCCAAAAGCGACATTGTGATGCTGAATGCGGATTATGAATTCGCGCCCGGCCTCACCCTCACATCGCAAACCGCGTTCAACCATGACTTTTTGTATGCGAGCCAGGATTACAATCGCTTTGCCTCGGCACCCGGCGTGTTTCTGCCCAACAGGGGCGGGAGGCGTGCGCCTGGCCCAGAAGATGGCTCGCTCACCGATGCGAACGGGGTGTTCTGCGATCCACAGCTGGGCTGCAGTGACCGCATTTTGGCGCAGGATCTTGTGCAGCAGAACTCCTGGCAGGCGGGGCAAGAATTCCGGCTGGCATCGAAATTCGATGGCCGGTTCAATTTCAGTGTCGGCGGCAGCTATCTGCATTATGAAACTATCGAGAACTATTACGTCTTCATCAATGCCCTG
>DATJDE010000422.1:0-4205 GCA_035497595.1 Rhizomicrobium sp.
ACCGAGGATTACAATCGTTTCAACACCGCCCCGGGCATTTTTAATCCGTTGGGCAACGGGCTGGTCGATGCGAATGGCTATTTCTGCGATCCGCAACTCGGATGTAGCAACCGCCTCGTAGCGCAGGACCTTTCCGAAGAACACGCCTGGCAGTTGAGCCAGGAATTCCGCCTTGCCTCGAATTTCACCGGCCCGTTCAACTTCAGCGTCGGCGGAAACTTCATGCACTACGAGACGGAGGAGAACTATTACGTCTTCGTCAACACCCTCACCGCACTTGCGGCGAAATCAGGTGCGTCATACGCCATTCCCTGGGTCCCCGGCGTATACGATAATGCGGCATGCCTGAAGATCGGTGCGTTCGGTGTCGGCGGCAACAAGGGGTACCAGCCCAACGATCCGGCGCTGGGCGCCGGCCAGCCCACTTCCGTCTGCATGTATATAGACCCCAATCCCATCGGCAGCCTGAACAACAAGGGTCACAACTATTTCCTCAGCCAGAATCCCTATCTGCTCAATTCCTATGCCTTGTTCGGCGAGGTTTATTATAACGTCCGCGATGACCTGAAACTCATTGGCGGCCTGCGCTGGACCGAAGACCAGAAACATTTCACCAACTTCCCCAGTGAGCTGGTCGCGCAAGGCTGGGGCTATGCCAGCACCGGGGTGGTCGATCAGCAATGGGATCAGTTCACCGGCCGCGCCGCCGTCAACTGGACGCCCAAACTCGACTTCACCGACCAGACGTTGATCTACGCCTCATATGCGCATGGCTATAAAGCAGGCGGCGCTAACCCGCCGGGCGCCAATCTCTATAGCTATTACAATATCAGCTTTGGAGGGGGCGGCGGTAGCGGCGGTGTTGCGGCTGTTCCGATCCACCCGCTGACCTTCAAGCCCGAATTCATCGATGCCTTCGAACTCGGCAGCAAGAACACGCTGCTGGATGGCGCCCTGACCTTCAACGTCAGCGCCTTCTATTACGATTACAAAAACTACCAGATCTCCGAAATCGTCGACCGCACCTCGATCAATCTCAACTTCGACGCCAAGGTGAAAGGCGCGGAAATCGAAGCGGCATGGGAACCCGTGCCGGGCCTGCGCTTCAATTTCGCCGGCGGCTGGGAAGACACCTCGCTCGCCAAAGGCTCAAATTCCGTCGACCTGATGGATCGCACAGCCGGCCACAGCGATTGGCTGCTGATGAAGCCGTTCGTGACCCAGTCATCGAATTGTATCCTTCCTGCCTATGTCATCGCGGCGGCGATGGTCGCATATGGCGGTTATGGCCAGGGCAATCCGGTCGTCTCGCTCTGCGGCTTTGCCTATGCCGATCATGTCGATCCGCTGACGGGTCTGCCATACGATCCTGAGCATCCGCGCCTCACGCTCGCGGATATCGGGCAAGGCAACGTCTATGCCGGTATCGAACCGGGAAGCGCAATTCCTGCGGATTATCCCGGCTTCGATCCTGCCAGCGCGCCCAACAACGGCGCGGGCTTCTCGAAAGACGTCAGCGGCAATGAACTGCCCAACGCACCGCCCTTCACCGTATCGTTCGGCGCGCAATACAGCGTGCCGCTGACCTCGGATTGGGCCGGAACGCTCCGCGCCGATTATTACTGGCAGGATTATTCCTGGGCGCGCGTCTTCAACGATAATCCGTATGATCGGCTGCGTGGCTACACCAACGTCAATCTGACGCTGATCCTCACCAACCAGGATGGCTGGCAGGTCATGCTCTATGACAAGAACGTCTTCAACACCACCGCCATCACCGGCGCCTTCCTCAACAGCGATGACAGCGGCCTGACGACAAACGTCTTCCTCACCGATCCGAAACTGATCGGCATCCGCGTCACGAAGAACTGGTGAGCGATATGGAAACCACTCTCCACTCTCCAAATCTGTCATGGCCCGCGAATGCGGGCCACCCAGGTGACGCCTCACCGGTCTCGAAGGATTGGGATACGTTCTTGGTCAAACCGCAAACACCCGAGCAACATCAACTGGGTGGCCCGCATTCGCGGGCCATGACAGCAGAGTTTACTGGGAAAGATGTTTTCACGGGGGGAAACAAACAATGAGCGAACTCATCACACCGCGCGCCACCCGCGCCGATTTCCGCTGGCAGCTATTGGCCACGGTGTCCGCGCTGGCGCTGGGCGCAACCGCCGCCATCGCGGGCGCCGCCAATGCCGCGGCCGATAGCGACCGCCCCACCGTCTGGGTCGAACTGGGCGGCCAGTTGGAACGTATGGACGGCACAAACGGCCGTTTCATCGAACCCTTCATGCAGCAAACGCCGTTGCCCGCGATTCTGAGCAAGGCCTCTCCCATCGCCGCGCAAAACCCGCCGCGCTATGGCATGGGCGGCGAAGCCAGCCTTACCTTCGCGCCGAAAGGCAGCAATTGGGTGTTCTCCGCCGCTGTGCGTTATGGCCGGGGCAGCGCGAACCGCTCCATCTATGAGAACACGCCGGGCGCGTCCTTCCCCTTCCATGATTTCGCCAAGGATTTCACCAGCTTCGATAAAGACAGCACCAGAATCCCTGTCCTTCAGAACTATTCGAACAACCGTGTCCGGATCAGCGAAAGCCATGCCATTGTCGATTTCACCGTCGGTAAGGATGTCGGGCTCGGCATGTTCGGCGGGTCCACGGTGGATGCCGGTATCCGCTTCGCGCAATTCACCTCGAAGACCGAGGCCGACATTCGCGTGCGCCCAGACGTCACTGGATCGCAAACGGGCGTTCTGAAATACGCCTACCATTTCCACAATTATCACCTGACCGGCCACAGCACCCGCAGCTTCCAGGGCATAGGTCCCTCGCTCGCATGGAAAGGCTCCGCCCCTCTGATGGGCGATCCCGACGCGGCACAGTTCCTCTTCGATTGGGGTGTGAACGGCGCAGTGCTGTTCGGCCGGCAGAAAGCTTCCGTCAAGCACAGCATCACCGCCAATCTGTATGACAAGGCCTACAATCACCCCACCGTGGGCGGCGGTATGACCCACTACACGCCGGTCTATCACCGCGGCGCGGACAAGGCGCGCTCCCGCTCCGTCATTGTGCCCAATCTCGGCGGCTTCGCAGGTGTGTCGCTCAAATTCCCCAACGCCAAAGTCAGCCTCGGCTACCGCGCCGACTTTTTCTTCGGCGCCATGGATACCGGCATCGACACCAGCAGCCGCACCACCACCAGCTTCCACGGCCCCTTCGCCAAAATCAGCCTGGGCCTCTAGCACCAGGCAAAATCGCAAATAGGAAAAGCGGCGGAGCAATCCGCCGCTTTTCTTTTGCCGCAATAATCTTGCGCCAAAAAACTTTTCCCCCTCCATCGAAACTTCGCCCGGCCCATTCGTCCCCTAGTGTGAAATCCTGCGCCACCAAATCGGCCAGGAAGGGATGATGGAAAAACCGGACCCACAACGTGACACCACCGATCCACGCGATCCGGGTGCGGCCATGACCGCATCTGAAGTGGACCTGTGGTTTGCACGCGAAGTCCTGCCGCTGGAGGCGGCGCTGATGCAATTCCTGCAGCACCACTGGCGCAATCGCACCGATGTCGAAGACATCGTGCAGGATGTTTACGTCCGCATCTATGAATCGGCGCAAAAACAATTGCCCGAGCATCCGCGCCATTTCGTCTTCACCACCGCCCGCAATCTGTTGATAGACCGCGCCCGCCGGGCTCAAATCATCCCGATAGAAGCGCTGCCCGATGCCGATACGCTGGACATCGCGCTCGATACCCCGAGCCCAGAACGCAACGCCATCGCGCGTGATGAGCTGCGCCGCCTGCAAGATGCGCTCAATCGCCTGCCCCCGCGCAACCGGCAAGCCGTGGTGCTGGCCCGGATAGAAGGGCTGACGGGCCGCGAAATCGCCCAACGCATGGGCCTTGCAGAGGCCACCGTCTCCCATCACCTGTCCAATGGCATCGCCGCGCTGGCCGACATGCTCTATGGCGACGCGTCCAAAGATGCGGGGTCCAAATGAGCGCCCCCCAAACCCCCGCGCGCGAAGTAAAGGCCGCCGCCGCCCAATGGTTCGAGCGCCGCACCTTCTGGCCAATCACCGCGGACGATGAAGCCCGCTTCGCCGAGTGGTTGAATGCGTCCCTCGCCCATCGCGCCGCCTATGTCCGCGTCGAAGCGGCGTGGCAGCGCGGCGAACGCCTCGGCGTCCTCAAACCTTCCA
>DATJDE010000423.1:0-2147 GCA_035497595.1 Rhizomicrobium sp.
AAAGCGTTTCTGTCAATTCAAGATTGCGCCGGGTCGACGCGTCGATCGCCATGAAGGCGTTGGCCGATATCGCCGCCAGCGGCTTCAGCGCTGGAAGCTTGCCCTTCTGCGTCAGATCGAGATAGCCGACCAGTGCGCCCGCCGCCGAAATTTCCGCCCGCGAAAAACTGCCAAAGGAATCGAGCGTGGCGATGCGATAGAGCGTCTTCAGCGCCCGCTCGCCTGCGCTGGAGTCGAATTTGATCCCGGGCAGCGGCGTCAGCGCCGGGCCAAAACTTTTGAGGATGGGGGCAGTTGCGTCATCGGCGAACAACGCGTCGGGCACCAGAAGTTCGCGCGGGGCCAGCCGGGCAAGTTCGGCGGCGAGCCCCTCGGCCCCGATCTCGCCCACCCGGAATTCGCCGGTGGACATGTCGGCTGCCGCCAGCGCCAGTACACCGCCCGTCCGGCCCAGCGCCACCAGAAGATTGGCCGACCGCGCTTCCAAAAGTGACTCTTCCGTCAGCGTCCCCGGCGTGACCAGCCGCACCACTTCGCGCCGGACCACCGACTTGGCGCCGCGCTTCTTCGCTTCCGCCGGATCCTCGGTCTGTTCGCAGACCGCGACCCGGAATCCCTTGCGAATCAGTTTTTCGAGATAGGCCTCTGCGGCATGGACCGGCACCCCGCACATCGGAATGTCCTGCCCCAGATGTTTGCCCCGTTTGGTCAGGGCAATGTCGAGCGCTGCCGAGGCCTGTGCCGCATCGTCAAAGAAAAGCTCGTAAAAATCTCCCATCCGGTAAAACAGCAGATAGCCGTCATGTCCGGATTTGATACCGAGATATTGCGCCATCATGGGCGTGGCTTCGGGGTCGGGCGGTGGGGTGATGTGTTCGTTCATGGGGCGCGATCCTAGCAGAGGCTATAGGCCTGCGGCGCTCCTGCCATTGAAAGGTGCGGCTTCAAAAGACGATAGTCTGTGGATTGGTTTCGACAGAAAGCTCATGACCCCTAAACGCCCCTCCTTTACGCAGGAAGAAGTTCTCGCCTTTCATTCTCAGGGCAAGCCTGGAAAGATCGAGATTACCCCCACCAAGCCGATGGCCAGCCAGCGGGACTTAAGCCTCGCTTACAGCCCCGGCGTCGCGATCCCCGTCCGGATCATCGCAGAGCGGCCGGAAGCTGCCTATGATTACACCGCCAAGGGAAACCTTGTAGCGGTGATTTCCAACGGCACCGCAATTCTGGGGCTGGGCGATCTGGGGGCGCTTGCCTCCAAGCCGGTGATGGAAGGCAAGGCGGTCCTGTTCAAACGCTTTGCCGATGTGGACGCCATCGACATTGAAGTCGATACCAAGGATGTGGAGCAGTTCATCAACTGCGTGCGCTATCTCGGCCCCACCTTCGGCGGCATCAACCTCGAAGACATCAAGGCGCCGGATTGCTTCGTGATCGAAGAACGCCTGCGCGAATTGATGGACATTCCGGTCTTTCACGACGACCAGCACGGCACGGCCATCATTTCGGCGGCGGGCGTCATCAATGCGCTGCATCTGACGGGGCGCAAGCTCGAAGACATCAAGGTGGTGGTGAACGGCGCGGGCTCGGCCGGTATTGCCTGCCTCGAATTGCTCAAATCTATGGGCGTGCCCAACGAAAACGCGATCCTTTGCGATACCAAGGGCGTGATCTATCGCGGCCGCACCGCAGGCATGAACCAGTGGAAATCCGCCCATGCGGTGGAAACCTCGCATCGCACGCTGGAAGATGCGCTCAAAGGTTGCGACGTGTTTCTCGGCCTTTCCGCCAAAGGTGCAGTGACGCAGGAGATGGTGAAAACCATGGCCGATGCGCCGATCATCTTTGCGATGGCCAATCCCGATCCGGAAATCACGCCGGAAGAGGTCAAGGCCGTGCGCCCCGATGCGATCATTGCGACCGGCCGCAGCGACTATCCCAACCAGGTGAACAACGTGTTGGGCTTTCCCTATATCTTCCGTGGTGCGCTCGATGTGCGGGCCAAGACCATCAATGAAGAGATGAAGATCGCTGCGGTTTATGCGCTGGCGGAACTGGCGCGCGAAGATGTGCCCGATGAAGTGGCGCTTGCCTATCGCGGCGCGCGCCCGGTCTATGGGGCGGATTATATTATCCCTGTGCCGTTC
>DATJDE010000424.1:0-10198 GCA_035497595.1 Rhizomicrobium sp.
ATCCACACCGTGATCGTGCCGCACGGCGCCGATGCCGCGGATGACTGGATTGCAGAGCATATCGGCGCAGGCGATATCGCGATCACCGCCGACATTCCGCTGGCCGCGCGCTGTCTGGAAAAGACCGCGCGCGTGTTGGGGCCGAACGGCAAACCCTTCACCGAAGCGGGCATCGGCATGGCGCTGGGGATGCGGGAGTTGAACCGCCATTTGCGCGAAGCAACCGGCAACCAGACCTTTAACGCAGGTTTCGGCCCCGCCGATCGCTCCCGCTTTCTGGGCGCGCTGGAAAACGAAATTCAGGCCTTGAAGCGGACATTCCCGGCCAAACCGTGAGCTCCGGCCGTGCCAAAAGCCGGGATGGGTTGACTTTCAGGCCCGCCCCTCCGATAAGCCGCCTACTCTGTGGCCGCACGACGTGCGCCATGCGCCCGACTGCAGGGACCATCACCTAACGTACCGTTCGCTCCAGTTGTGCGTGGAAGACGGCAACATTGCCCCCATGCGCGTATTTTTCGCTCTGGTAGCAACAAGGAACATTTGTGACTCATACCTTTACGTCTCTCGGCGTTGTCGAGCCGCTGTCGCGTGCTTTGGCCGCTGAGAACTATCTCAATCCCACACCGATTCAGGAAGAAGCGATTCCGCTGATTCTGGCGGGCCGCGATGTGTTGGGCCTGGCCCAGACCGGCACCGGCAAGACCGCGGCCTTCGGTTTGCCGCTGCTGCAAAAGCTTGCCGAAACCGGTGCGCAGGCAGGCCCCCGCCATACCCGCTCGCTGATCCTGGCGCCGACACGCGAACTGGCTATCCAGATCGATGAAAGCCTGAAGACCTATGGCCGCCATCTCAAACTGCGCCATGCGGTGATTTTGGGCGGCGTCAATCAGAACAAGCAGATCGCCGCCTTGCGCAATGGCGTGGATATTCTGGTGGCAACACCGGGGCGGTTGCTCGATCTCATCAACCAGCGCCATGTGCAGTTGAACGAGGCCAGCTTTCTGATCATCGACGAAGCCGACCGCATGTTCGACATGGGCTTCATCCGCGATGTGCGCAAGATCGTCGGCTACCTGCCGAAGAAGCGCCAATCGCTGCTGTTCTCGGCCACCATGCCCGATGAAGTCTCGCATCTGGTGAAGGAAATCCTGCATCAACCGGTGCAGGTTGCCATTTCCCCCAAGACCGTGACCGCGGAAAAGATTGAACAGCGGGTCTATTTCGTTGAACAACAGGCCAAACGCGGCCTTCTGCACGAACTTCTCGCCGATGCCGAAATGAAGCGGGTGATCGTCTTCACCCGCACCAAGCACGGCGCCAACAAGGTCGCCGAGCAACTGGACAAAGCCGGCTATCCGGCAGATGCCATTCACGGCAACAAGTCGCAAGGCGCACGCCAGCGGGCGCTGGAGAACTTCCGCGCCGGGCGCTGCCGGGTGCTGGTGGCGACCGATATCGCCGCGCGCGGCATCGACATTGACGACATTACCCATGTGGTGAATTTCGAGCTGCCCAACATCGCCGAAAGCTATGTCCACCGCATCGGCCGCACCGCGCGCGCCGGTTCCAAAGGCATCGCGATCTCCTTCTGCGATCCGGCGGAACGCGCCTTCCTGCGCGACATCGAAAAACTGGTGAAACAGCCGATCGCCACAATGAACGATGGTGGCCGCCCGCCTGATCAGGCAGCCGCACCCAAGCGCGACCTCGATTATGCCAAACGCCGCCCACGCCATCGCCGCAAACGCCCGCAAACCGCCGGGCGTTCCAGCCGCGCCGCCTGACCGAAAAAGGGAGCACCATGAAAAAGAAAGACAAGGGCCTGCCGCCACCTTACGCAGAAGAAACCAAGGACATGCGGTTCGCCGGCACGTTTGAGGTTCTGGTGCCGGTACCGGACCGGGTGAAGCCGCAGCGCGTGCCGTTGCAGTTTGAAGACCTTTCCAAGGCCGAATCCTGGATTCACAGCCCGGACGGCAAGGACGCCATCGACGAGATTTTGAAGGGCGCCGGTAAGTAAGCGGCCCTGAGCAGTTGGCTTGTCCTGGCGGGGCGCAAAGCATTGGCTTTGCGCCCCGCTTTCGTTTCCGCGCGCGCAGGACTAGATTACAGCGAATTAAACTGCCCCCCGCCGTGGCTGCCCTACAAAAGGCATGAAGTGCACAGAGCCTAGCAAGGTCGCCGCCATGGGTTGGCCGGCCGATACCAACCTGCCGCCGGAGCCGGCACCTTCGATGTCTGACAAACCAGTCTTCCTCGACGTCACCGGGCGGCGTGCGACCCGGCTATCGCTCATCGGCTGGATTGCCGCCATCGTTTCGACCGCGCTGGGCATCGGCTTTGTGACCAGCCTGTTCATTGTGCCCCAGCTTGAGCATGTGAAACTGCCGGGCGAACTCAGCGTCATCCGCGCCCAGGAGCTGGAACGCAAAGCCGCCGCCCCAGGCCTGCTGCCGACCGCCACACAACTGGCCCGCGTTGCGCGGTTGCGCAAAAAAGAGCTGGAGCACCGCCGCAAACTGAGGACCGAGCGCAACTCCCGCGCCCATGCGCTGGCAGGCGCAATGGCGCCGCATCCCGGGCGCCCCCTTTCCATCGCCTTCTTCCCGAACTGGGAAGCCTCCGCCTATGACTCGCTGAAACTCGCTTTGCCCCAGCTCGATTGGGTGATGCCCACCTGGCTCAGCCTGCAAGGCCCGGACCTTGCGATGAAGGAGAGTTACGACAAGCGCGTCTACACCCTGATCCGCCGCAGCAAAAAGACGGTCGCCATTTTGCCCGTGGTGCAGAACGCGACACTCGGCAAATGGGATGGGGCGGGCCTTGCCAAACTTCTGGCCGATCCCAAACGCACGAACGATTTGATCGGCAAACTCGAAAACTTCGTGCAAAGCCACAAGCTGCAAGGCGTCGTGATCGACTTCGAGGCCCTGCCGCCGTCCGCCCATCCCAATCTCGGCCGCTTCCTGGCGGCGCTGACAAAGAAATTCCGCAAAGCCGGGCTGACCGTCACGATGGCCGCACCCTTTGCCAACGAAAGCTGGCCCTTCGCCAGCTTCGCAAAGGACATCGATTACACCATCCTGATGGCCTATGACGAACATCTGACGCCATCTGCACCGGGCAGCATTGCAGGCCAGAGCTGGTTCGAAGCCATGCTCGACAAGCGGATGCGCAAACTCGATCCGGCGCGCACACTGATTGCGCTGGGCAGCTATGCCTATGACTGGAACGGGGATGGCATCGACAGCCTGTCCTTCGAGGAAGCGGTGATCGCCGCCCATGACAGCGGCGCCAAGGTGCTGTTCGATCCCGACACCAACAACCCGCATTTTTCCTATACCGAAGAAGACCTGACCCGCCATGATGTGTGGCTGCTCGATGCGGTCACCGCCTATAACCAGATTCACGCCGCCGATGCCTATCAGCCAGCGGGCTATGCGGTGTGGCGGCTGGGCAGCGAGGATCCGTCCATCTGGTCGGTGATGGGCAAGCCATATGGTACGCCCGCCCCGCTGGCGTTGCGCCATATCCCGATCATCGAAGATATCGATTTCGAAGGTTCGGGCGAACTCATCGCGGTCGAGGCCCATCCGCAATCCGGCGGGCGCACCTTCGAAATCGATTCCACAACGGGCGACATTTCGGACGAGACCTATACCAAACTGCCCACCGGCTATGTGATCCGCCAGTTCGGCGCAGCAAAAAAAGAAATAGCGCTGACCTTTGACGACGGCCCGGACGCTGAGTGGACGCCGCAGATCATGGACATCCTGAAAGCGCAAAAGGTCCCGGCCACCTTCTTCATTATCGGCAGCAATGCGCAGGCCAATCCCGATATCGTCCAGCAACTGGTGACGAATGGCTTCGAGGTCGGCAGCCACACCTTCACCCATCCAAATCTATCAGACACACCAACCGAGGCCGTGCCGCTTGAACTGAATGCGACACAGCGTTTGTTTCAGGCGCTGACGGGCCGCTCGCTGCGCCTGTTCCGCCCGCCCTATCTGGGCGATGCCGAACCCACCGACGCCGAACAGATCGCGCCCGTCGAGACCGCGCAGGACATGGGCTACATTACAGTGGGCGAACATGTCGATCCGATCGACTGGGCGCTGCCGGGCGTGGACGAGATTGTGAACCGCACGCTGCAGCAAATTCACCTGGCCAGGCCCAGCAACCCGCGCAACATCGTGCTGTTTCACGACGCAGGCGGCGACCGCCAGCAGACGGTGGAAGCGCTGCCCATCATCATCAAAAAACTAAAGGCGGAAGGCTACAGCTTCGTACCGGTGTCGAAACTGGCCGGGCTCACCCGCGATCAGGCAATGCCGCCCCTTTCGCCCACCCTTGCGCTGCTCACCGACCGGGTGGTGTTCCTCACCGTCAGCAAGATTGGGCATGTTCTTTATTATTGTTTTCTCATCGCCATCTTTCTGGGCATTGCGCGCGCGCTGATGATGGTGGTGCTGGGGGTGTGGAATGCGCGGCAGGAGCGCGGCCAGCAAGACCCGCCGCCTGTTGCCGAACCGTTGCAGGTCAGCGTCATCATTCCCGCCTACAATGAGGAGAATGTCATTGTGGCGACGGTGCGCGGCATTCTTGCCAGCACCTATCGGCGGATGGAAATCATCGTCATCGACGATGGCTCGAAAGACAAAACCTTTGCCGTGTTGCAAAACCATTTTGCACAACACCCCGCCATCAAACTCCTCAGCATTGCCAATGGCGGCAAGGCCAACGCATTGAATGTCGGCCTTTCCCATGCAAGCGGCGACGTTGTGGTGGCGCTGGATGCCGACACACAGTTCAACCCCGATACAATCGCGCGGCTGGTGCGCTGGTTCGCCGATCCCGCCATCGGCGCCGTTGCGGGCAATGCCAAGGTCGGCAACCGCATCAACATGGTCACCCGCTGGCAGGCGCTGGAATATATCGTGGCGCAAAATCTGGAACGCCGGGCACTTGCGGCGCTGGGCACGATGACCGTTGTGCCGGGCGCGGTGGGCGCATGGCGGCGCAGCGCCATTGAAGCAGTGGGCGGCTTTCGCGGCGATACGGTGGCCGAAGATCAGGATCTCACCATCGATCTGCAACGCGCGGGCTGGCGCGTGCTGTTCGACAGTTCGGCAATTGCCTGGACCGAAGCGCCAACCACCTTTGGCGGCCTCGCCAAACAGCGCTTCCGCTGGGCTTACGGCACGCTGCAATGCCTGTGGAAATATCGCACACTCACCTTGCGCCCGCGCTATGGCGCGCTGGGGATGATCGCGCTGCCGCAGGTCTGGCTGTTCCAGATCGTGCTCACTGCTTTCGCGCCGCTCGCCGATCTGCTGCTGCTGTGGCAGCTTGCCTGGCAATATATCGCCTATATCGAGCATGGCTCGGAGTTCAACAATACCGATCTCATCACCGTGGGAGTTTTCTACGCGATCTTCACCGGCGTCGATCTGCTGACCGCGTTTTTCGGCTTCGCGCTGGAGCGCAAGGAAAAATGGAGCCTGCTGTTGTGGCTGACACTGCAACGCTTCGGCTATCGCCAGGTGATGTATTACGTCGTCGTGCGCTCAATCTTCACCGCGCTCAAAGGCCCGCTGGTCGGCTGGGGCAAACTCGACCGCACCGCCACGGTAAGGGTGCCGCAAAGCAAGGCCCCATCTAGCAAGGCCCCACCGAGCAAGGCACAGGCGGAAATCTAATTTTTCCGCGCGCCCACGAAGGCCACAATATCGTCCAACAGCGTGGTGCGACGGCGGAAAAGCCCGGCGAAGGACAGCAATATGCCGATATGGCCGATATCGGGATAGGTTTTCTCGGTCACCACCGTGCCGCCATCACGCAAGCGCGCCGCCATACGCCGCACATTACCCGGGCGCACAACGCGGTCCTTCCCGCCCGTCAGCAACAGCATTGGCGGGTGCAAACCTTGCGCATAGGTGATGGGCTGAGACACCACCTGCGACGCGCCGCCAAAAATATCGATCAGCGCAGGGTCCTTCAGCGGCAGAAAATCATACGGCCCGGCAATGCCGATCACACCTTTGATCCAGCCCGGCTCGGCGCTCGCCGCGCGCATAAACTGCGGGTGCACGCCAAGCATCACCGCGATATAAGCCCCCGCCGAATGACCGGCGAGAAATAGCTTTTCCGGGTCGCCGCCGTGAGCGCCCACCATGTCATGCAAAAATTTTACCGCCAGCGCGCCATCTTCGATGAAACCGGGATATTTTACGCGCGGATAGAGCCGGTAATCGGCAATTCCCACGATCATCCCGCGCGCGGCCAACCCCTGCCCCACAGCGCGATACCAATCTTTGTGCCCGCTCTGCCAACTGCCGCCATAGAAAAACAGAACGACAGGTGCAGGCCCGTTCAAACCGTCCGGGATATAGAGATCGAGTGTGTGCCGCGTATCGGCGCCATAGCCAAGATCGCGCAACACAGAATAGCCCGTCCGCGGCACCATGAGGTTCAAAAGGCTTGCAGGCGAAAGCGTGGTGACCCACGTGCCAATGCGGCGTTTCAGGGTGTGCAGCATCAGGCGTGAGCGAGTTCGACCTGCAGCACATCGGTCCGGTCCACCGCAAAGGCGGCGGCGCAGATGCCCAGATAGAATTGCCAGTTGCGCAAAAACTTCGTGTCATGGCCCAGCGCGCGAATATCGGCCTCGCGCAGGCCCATCCGGGCAGACCATTCGCGCAACGTGCGGGCATAATCCTGCCCGAAGGAAAATGTATCGCGCACTTTCAGCCCCGCAGCCTCCGCCTCCTGCTTAAAGCGCGCGAAAGACGGCAGCATCCCGCCGGGAAAAACATAGTGGCGAATGAAATCGCTGCGGGAGCGATAGCCCGCAAACAGATCGTCACGAATGACGATGGTTTGAATGACCGCACGCCCGCCCTGCCGCAGCCGTTCGGCGACAGTGCGAAAATAGGCCGGCCAATAACGTTCGCCCACCGCCTCGAACATTTCGATCGAGACGATGCCGTCATAAAGCCCGCCGATGCGGCGATAATCTTCGAGCCGAATATCGGCCCTTGCGCCCAGCCGCGCTTTGGCAAAGCCAAATTGCGCCGGCGAAATGGTGAGGCCCGTCACATCGAGCGTGGTGCGCGCCGCTTCCTCGGCAAAGCCGCCCCAGCCGCAGCCGATTTCCAGCACCGCGCCGCGCGTCTTTTCCAGCCGTTCGAGAATGCGGCCATATTTGTTGCGCTGCGCATCGGCCAGATTGTCCGCGCCGCCATACAGCGCGGAGGAATAGGTCATCGTCTCATCAAGCCACAGGGCGTAGAAATCATTGCCGACATCATAATGGGCTTCGATGTTGCGGCGGCTGCCGCTCACGCTGTTGCGGCGCACCAATGCATTGTGCAGCACAAAGCCCAGCCGGTTGAAAAAATTGCCATGGGCGAAGTTTTCGAAATGCTCGAGATTGAGCAGAAAGAACGCTACAAGGTTCTCGATACTGTCGGTGTCCCACGCCCCCGCGATATAATCTTCCCCCAGTCCGATATCGCCGCGCGCCACCAGCCGGTTCAATACGCCCCATTCCTTGATCTCAAACCGCGCCTGCGGGCCCTTTTGCGGCCCGCGAGCCAGGCTTTCCGTGCCATCCGGCGCGATAAACACCAGGCTGCCGACCTGCACGCGCGCCATCGCTGCGCGCCAACGCGTTTCAAGAATTGCTTGCGGAACAAGGCTCATGCACCACCTGTCTGTGTTGCAGACAGTATGTGCCGCCCATGCAGCATCGTCCATCGCCAACAATTTGTTGCAGACGCGAGAAATCTCTTCGCAGGCGCAAACTTGCGCGCGCGCGGCTCCGTCAGAACGCGGTGATCTCCATCTCCGGCACGCCCTTGGTCAGGCGGACAACCAGACCGTCATGGCCGATACGCACGCCGCTATCGCGCACCGCACCAACACCATGCAGGAACAAACGCTCCGCCAGCTCATTGGGCAGCGCCGGGATCAGATGGGTGTAAATCAGCAAACGCACGCCAGCCGCATTGGCAAGCTCAGCCGCCTCCACCGGGCTGGTGTGATAGGATGGGATGTCCCCCATGATTTTGGCGGACCGCCATTCGCCATGGGCGGAGAGCACGCCCGCCAGATCGCCCACCATTTCGGGCGACAGCGCCTCATGCACCAGAACATCAGCGCCCTTTGCGGCCTGGGCGAGATTGGCCGAGCGTGACGTGTCACCACTGATGACAATGCCGTGCCCGTCAAAATCGAAGCGATAGCCGAAAGCAGGCGTCGCCGGATCGTGATGGACGCGGATGGCGGTGATCTTCAGCCCGTGATCGTCCAACACCTTGGCGGTGGGGCCAGAAAAGGTGAGTGGCTTTGCCACCATCGCCACAGCCTCAGGCGGCATCAGCCTGGCGCCGTGATGGGCTGTGCGATAGCCCGCATCCAGCGCATAGGCCTGATTGAACCCGGCCACCACGCTCTCGACACCGGGCGGCCCATACACCGCCAGCGGTGTGGTGCGGCCCGCCACCCAGGTCTGCAAACGCAATTCGCCCAGTTCGGCAATGTGATCGGAATGAAAATGGGTGAGAAAAACGCCCGCGATCTTTTCAAACGGAATGTGCCAGAGCCGCAGATTGCGCGCCGTGTTGAGCCCCACATCCACCAGATAATATTTGTCGCCCACCGCGATCAGCGCGCAAGGCCCGGCGCGCGTCTTGTCGGGTAAAGGCGAGCCGGTGCCGCAAAGCAGAAGCGAAAGCTGGTTGCTTTTGGCAAGCACAGGGACAGCTTTGGACACCGCACGATCAGCCATGCGGCGAAACAGATAAACCTCCACCGGATAGATATAGAGCGATGCCCCCACCAGAGACAGCAGCAGCAGCGCCCCCGCTGCGCTGACAAGCACGCGTTTCATCGTCAAACCTCTCCGCGGCGGCTAAGCCCCGCTTGTTTCAAACGCCACAGCAGAACGTCCAGCCGGTCCTGCCCGAAAAAAGGCTCGCCGTTGAACACCATGGTCGGCACGCCCCAATGGCCCGCGCCCCTGTGGGCCGCCTGGTTTTCAAGGATCAGCGTTTCATATTTTTCCGGCGCAGCATCGATGCGCCGATCAAGCTCTGCCAGATCAAGGCCGGCGCGCGCAGCAGCCTGTTGCAGATGATCGCCGTCCTGCCAGTTGTCGATCTGGCCGGACCAGATGGTGCGGCTGACTTCATACAGAAAGGCAAGCCCGTGCCCGGCTTCTTCTGCGGCACAGCCAAGTCGTGTCAGCCGATGGATATAAGGCTGGCTTGGTGTGGCGGCACGGGTTGCAAAATCCATCACCACCGGATCAGGCCGCGGCCAGCGATAGGGCAGACCCAGCATTTCAGCCACGCGGATCGTATCGTGAATGAGATAAGGCACCCAGAGCGGATTGACCTGGGAGAAAAATTCACCCGAACGCACCGCCAGCGGATAGACCGGCCGGGCCCGCACCGTCAGATCATACGTGCGCGCCATCTCCACCAGACGCGGCGTCGCCAGATAAGAATAAGGACTGCGGAACGACCAGAACAGATCGATGCACAGCGTCACGGCTGCACCTCTTTCAAATAGGCGCTGAGCACCACCACCAGTTCACGCACCGTGCGGGCGTCATCAAGCCGTGTGGGCGCACGCGCATTGATCAGACCGGTCAGCACAAAACCGAACACGATCTGGGTCATCATCCGCACCGGAAAAGACAGATCCGCCGACACAAAGCTTTCCAGCCGGGTCTGCAAAACCACCTGTATCTCGCCGCGCAAGGCGATCACCATGTCCATCGCCTGAGAATTGGCGAAGCCATGTTCGACAATCGCGCGCACCAGTCCGCGATTGTCGCGAAAGCGGGCGAACACCAAAGCGACATAGCGTTCCAGAAATTCGTCAGCGGTGGCGCAAGGGATGACGGCCAGCAGCGGCAGCTTTTCACGCACACTGGTGCGAAAATCTTCGACGATGGCCAGAAACAGCGCATCCTTGTCCGCAAAGCGAAAATAGACCGCCCCTACCGAGCAGCCCGCGCGCGCCGCAATATCGGCGATGCGCGCCCCTTCATACCCCTTTTCGGCAAAGGCCCATTCAGCAGCGGCCACAATGCGCTCACGCGTAGCGAGAGAACGCTCTTGCTGCACAGGCAGCGCAAAATGCTCGCTTTGCGGCTTCAGGGCCGATCGCCGGGCTCTTGTGCGGGCGG
>DATJDE010000425.1:0-5830 GCA_035497595.1 Rhizomicrobium sp.
ATCGAAGATGACGGCACCGTGAAGATCGCCTCCGCCGATGGCGAATCGATCAAGGCGGCGCTGAAATGGATCCGCGGCATCGTGGCTGAACCCGAAATCGGGGAAATCTACGACGGCAAGATCGTGAAGGTGATGGATTTCGGTGCCTTCGTGAACTTCTTCGGCCCCAAGGACGGCCTCGTTCACATCTCCGAACTGGCTGCCAAGCGCGTCAACAAGACAAGCGACGTGGTCAGCGAAGGTCAGGCCGTGAAGGTCAAGCTGCTCGGCTTTGACGATCGCGGCAAGGTCCGCCTGTCGATGAAACAGGTCGATCAGGAGACCGGCGAAGACCTCAGCAAGAAGCAGGCAGAGGAAGCTGCAAACCCTCCGGCCGAATAAACCGGGGCCGTAAGGCGCTCAGGTTCAATAAATGTCACCGCCCGCAGCCTTTTTTGGCTGCGGGCGGTTTTTTTTGCGCGCTGTGGATGCAACACTGCCACATCAAATATTCATACGCAGAAAACCGATGCGGGGGCGCCAAAGATTGACGGGCGCTGGCGCGCGCCGGATGTGGTGTGGATCGCGCGAAACAGGAAGACGTCACAGATGCCGCACGAGACCACCCTCATCTCAACCATCGTCATAGGGTTGGTTCTAGCCTTCATCCTGGGCGCAATCGCCAATCGCTTACGCATTTCCCCCCTGGTGGGCTATCTGCTCGCGGGCGTGGTGGCAGGGCCGTTTACGCCCGGCTTTGTCGCCGACCAGACGCTGGCCCCGCAACTCGCCGAAATCGGTGTCGTGCTGCTGATGTTCGGCGTCGGGATGCATTTCTCGCCCAAGGAATTGCTTTCGGTCAAAGCCATCGCCATTCCCGGCGCGCTGGTACAGATCACGGTCGCAACCCTGCTCGGCATGGTGCTGGGCTGGAGCCTCGGCTGGCCGCTTTCGGCTGGCATCGTGTTTGGCGTCGCGCTGTCCACCGCGAGCACTGTGGTGCTCTTGCGGGAAATGCAGGAACGCCGCCTGCTGGAAACCATGCGCGGGCGCATCGCGGTGGGCTGGCTGATTGTCGAAGACATTGCGATGGTGCTGGCATTGGTGCTGCTGCCCGCCTTCGCCCATCTCGGCAAGACGCAGGCGGCCGCCGGGGGTGCAAGCTTCGACGTTCAGGCCCTCATCCTCACCATGGGCTTCACCATCGGCAAGGTGGTGGCCTTCATCGCGGTGATGATGCTGGCCGGACGCCGTGTTGTGCCCTGGGTGCTGCACAGAATCGCCCATACCGGCTCGCGGGAACTGTTTCGGCTGGCGGTGCTGTCGATTTCTCTGGGCATCGCCTTTGGCGCCAGTGCGCTGTTCGATGTGTCCTTCGCGCTGGGCGCGTTTTTCGCCGGGATGATCCTCAGCGAATCCGAACTCAGCCAGCGCGCCGCCGAAGAAACGCTGCCGCTGCGCGATGCGTTCGCGGTGTTGTTCTTTGTCTCGGTCGGCATGTTGTTCGATCCCTCCATCCTTGTGCGCGACCCTTGGCCGGTGGTGGCGACCGTTGCGATCATCATTTTCGGCAAATCACTGGCGGCGTTCGCCATCGTGCTGGCCTTCCGCCACCCGATGTCCACCGCGCTGACCATTTCGGCCAGCCTTGCCCAGATCGGCGAATTCTCCTTCATCATCGCGGCCCTTGGCCTGCATCTCGAATTGCTGCCGCAACGGGCCAATGACCTGATTCTGGCAGGTGCATTGCTCTCCATCTGTGCCAATCCGCTGATTTTTGCGCTGGCGGCGCGCGCCGGCCCGAAGCTTGGCCGCTGGAAGGGCTCAGCCGCAGAACCTGTGGCCGAGCCGGAAGAGGACAAAGAAACCCTCCTGATTCCCACGCGGCTGAACGAGCACGCGATCATCGTTGGCTATGGCCGGGTGGGCAGCCTGATCGCCGAACGGCTGCTGCTGGAGGGCCGCCCGCTGCTGGTGGTCGAGGAGCGGCGGGATCTGGTGGACAAAGCGCGCGGCGCAGGGATTGAGGTCATTTCAGGCAATGCCGCCCAGCCCGGCGTGCTGGCTGCCGCCAATCTCGAAGGCGCGCAAACGCTGGTCGTCGCCATTCCCCACGCATTCGAAGCCGGACAGATCGTGGCGCAGGCCCGCAGCAGCAATACCGAGCTTGAAATCGTCGCCCGCGCCCATTTCGACGCCGAGGTCGAGCTGTTGCGCCAGCATGGCGCAAGCTTCATCGTCATGGGGGAGCGGGAAATCGCGCGCGGTATGCTGGAACGCATCCTGTTATCGCGCCCCGCAGCCTCCGCCGCATGACACCCCGGCCCTCCCCTCTCTGCCCATGACTGACGAAAGCCGTTGCGATAGGCTTGGCCCATGAGCGACAGGTTTGCCTTTCTCTCCCGCAAGATCGATCCCGAGCGCAGGCCCGAAAGGCCATCCAATGCGCAGCATACCCCCGGCCAGCCGGGTGTGGTTCCGGTGGTGTTACGCCTGTTCAGCCTGGTGCTGATCGTGATTGCGCTGTTCCTGCTCGCGATCGACATGCTGAGTTCGCTGGAAAGCGGCGCTTTGGTGGTGCGATCCCTACAACAGGTCTGGGCGCTGGCCGATGGCGCGAGCCTTGCCCGCGTCAACACCTGGGCCACGCAGCATGACGGCCTTGCTGCCGCATTTGCAGCCGTACTGGGTTTGCCGGGCTGGGGCGTGACGGGCGTTTTGGGGGTGTTGATCGCGTTTCTTGCAGGGCGGAATTAAAGCATCTTCCGCCGAAGGGGGCGCCGGTTAGCAGTTGGCGCCGGAGGGCGCCGATTAACGGTTAGCGCCCGGCGTCCACAACACGTCGCCCTTGCCCTTGTCGTTGAGCACACGGCTTGCGACGAACAAATGATCCGACAGGCGATTGATATATTTGAGGGCCGCCGCGCCCACTTTCTCGCTTTGGGAAAGCTCGAAGATCAACCGCTCGGCCCGCCGCGCGGTGGCACGGGCCAGATGCAGATGCGCCGCCGCTGGCGTGCCGCCCGGCAGCACGAAGGAGGTAAGCGGCGACAGATCTTCGTTCATCGCATCGATTTCGCGTTCCAGCCGCTCGACCTGGGCCTCGGCGACACGCAGGCGCCCTTCGGCTCGCCGTCCATCTTCGGGCACACAGAGATCGGCGCCCAGATCGAACAGATCGTTCTGGATGCGGGCCAGCATCGCGTCCATCTCGCCGTCTGTATGCAGGCGGGCAAGGCCGAGGGCGGCATTGGTTTCGTCCACCGTGCCATAAGCGGCAATCCGCAGCGCGAATTTGGGCAGCCTTGTGCCATCGCCCAGCGCGGTTTCGCCCTTGTCACCCGTCTTGGTGTAAATACGATTCAATGTGACCATGGCGGAACTTAACGCAAAGCCGCGCGGTGATGCAAAGCGGCTGTTTTGCGCGCTTGCGGTGCGGATTTCGCCCGGTATGATCCGCCGCGACCAGCAAAGAGCACACCATGGCCGAAGATATTGGCGCCCTGAACCGCGAACCGCCCGAAACCATCGAGGTCGACAATACCCGCGTGGCCTGTGAGGGCGTGGGCGGTGCGCTGGGGCACCCGAAAGTCTATTTGCAGATCGGCGAAGACGGCTTCGTCGATTGCGGCTATTGCGACCGGCGTTTCGTCTTGAGAGCCGGGGCGGCTGCGCATTGACAGAGCCCCTGAAGGGCCGCCCGCTCAAAAAGGGCGATCACCTCTATCTGATCGACGGATCGGGATACCTGTTTCGCGCCTATCACGCGCTGCCCCCGCTGACGCGCAAATCCGATGGCCTGCCGACCGGCGCGGTGTCCGGCTACTGCAACATGCTGTGGAAGCTGCTGGAAGATACCAAGGGCGGCGACAAGCCAAGCCATCTTGCCGTCATCTTCGATGCAGGCAAGACGACGTTCCGCAATGAAATTTATCCCCAATACAAAGCCAACCGGCCCGAACTGCCGGAAGACCTGATCCCGCAATTTCCGCTGGTGCGCGATGCCACCCGCGCCTTTGGCGTTGCCTGCGTCGAAAAGCAGGGGTTTGAGGCGGACGATCTGATCGCCACCTATGCAAGGCTGGCGCGCGAACAAGCGGTGCGGGTTACCATTGTCTCCTCCGACAAGGATTTGATGCAGCTAGTAGAGGACGGACAGGTTGAACTGCTCGACCCCGTCAAGAACAAGCGCATCGGCAGCGCAGAGGTGCTGGAAAAATTCGGCGTTACACCGGACAAAGTGGTGCAGGTGCAGGCGCTGGCGGGCGATTCCACCGACAATGTGCCCGGCGTGCGCGGCATCGGCATCAAAACCGCGGCGGAGCTTTTGGGCATCTATGGCGATCTTGAAACGCTGCTGGCCCGCGCTGGCGAAATCAAACAGCCCAAGCGCCGCGAAACGCTGATCGAGAATGCGGAAAATGCCCGCATCTCGCTGCGGCTGGTGACGCTGGATGATCGCGTCGAGATTTCCTGCCAGATCGAGGAGATGGACGTCCGCGATCCCGAGCCCGGCACCGCGATTGCGTTTCTGAAGGCGATGGAATTCGGCACGCTGACACGCCGTGTCGCCAGCCATTTCGGCATTGAAGATGTGGGCGCGATTGCGCCCGCAGGCGGTGCTGCGCAAACCGCCTTGCCCGCGCCCGGAGACGGCGCGGCGGTTGCGGTTGAGAATCTCCCGCCCTCGAAGGCGGTGGTGGTAAGCGCGAAGGGCAGCCTTGGCGCGGTAATGAACCGCGCCGCGTGGCTCAAACCCATCGACCACACGCTCTACGAAACCGTGACCACATTGGAGCGGCTGGAGCACTGGATCGCGCGGGCGCACGAAGAAGGCATTGTCGGCGTCGACACCGAAACGACATCACTCGACGCGATGCAGGCGGTGCTGTGCGGGGTTTCTCTTGCGGTAGCGCCGAATGAAGCCTGTTACATTCCCTGCGGCCACAATGGCGGCACCGGGCTCGATCTGGCTGGCAGTGCGAAAATCGAACAGCTTGCCGAAGCTGTGGTGCTGGAAAGACTGAAGCCCCTGCTGGCCGATGACAGCGTGCTGAAGGTAGCACAGAACCTTAAATATGATGCGCTGCTGCTGGCGCAGCGCGGCGTTGCCGTGACGCCGTTCGATGACACCATGCTGATGTCTTATGTGCTGGAAGCGACGCTGCATGGGCACGGCATGGACGAGCTTTCCGAACTGCATATCGGCCATATACCCATCGCCTATGGCGCAGTTGCAGGCAAGGGCAAGGAAAAGGTGACCTTCGATTGCGTGCCGGTGCCGGAGGCGACGCGCTATGCCGCCGAAGACGCCGATGTCACGCTGCGCCTGCACCGCCTGCTCAAGCCGAAGCTGGTGGCTGATGGCAAGATGCGCGTGTACGAAACGCTGGAACGCCCGCTGGTCCCGGTGCTGGTGGAGATGGAACGCAACGGCATCATGGTGGATGCCGATCGCTTGCGGAAACTTTCCAACGAATTCGCCCATGCGATGGCCGCATTGGAGCAGGATATTTACAAACTTGCGGGCGGCACCTTCAACATCGGCTCGCCCAAGCAATTGGGCGACATTCTGTTCGGAAAATTCGCGCTACCCGGCGGACGCAAGACCAAGACGGGCGCCTGGTCCACCGATGCCGATGTGCTGGAAGACGTAGCGGCCCAGGGCCACGACATCGCCAAAAAAGTTCTGGCGTGGCGCACCTTGTCGAAATTGCGCGGCACCTATACCGACGCGCTGCCGACCTATATCAATCCGCAGACGGGCCGGGTGCATACCTCTTACGCCATGGCATCGACCAGTACCGGGCGACTTTCATCCAACGACCCGAATTTGCAGAACATCCCGATC
>DATJDE010000426.1:0-4881 GCA_035497595.1 Rhizomicrobium sp.
TTCGAGCGGCAGGCGCAGGAGCACGTAGCCCGCACTCAATGCGCCGTGATCGCGCGCGGCTTCCAGCACTTTTTCGAGTTCGTCGTCGTTGAGCGCCGGAATGACGGGGGCAAACATGACGCCCGTAGGGATGCCTGCTTCGCGCAGGGCTTTCACCGCGGCGAGACGGCGCGGCGGGGTGGAGGCGCGCGGCTCCATCGCGCGGGCGAGTTTGCGGTCGAGTGTGGTGATCGAAAGCGCGACTTTGACCAGACCTTGTTCGGCCATGGGGGCGAGAATGTCGATGTCGCGGGTGATCAGCGCCGATTTGGTGACGATGCCGACCGGGTGATTGAAATCGCGCAGCACTTCCAGAATGGAGCGGGTGATGCGCAACGTCTTTTCGGTCGGCTGATAGGGATCGGTATTGGTGCCGAGCGCCATGGTGCGAGGCTCATAGCCGGGGGCGCAGAGTTCTTTGGCCAGCAATTCGGCGGCGTTGGGTTTGACCAGGATCTGCGTTTCAAAATCCGCGCCGGGCGAAAAGCCGAGATAAGCGTGGGTGGGGCGGGCGAAGCAATAGATGCAGCCATGCTCACAACCGCGATAGGGATTGATCGAGCGGTCGAACGAAATATCCGGCGAGGTGTTGCGGGTGATGATGGTGCGCGACGTATCCTTGATGATCTGGGTTTTGAAGGGCGGAAGGTCTTCTTCCGCGTCCCAGCCGTCATCGAACAGCACGCGCTTTTCGCGGTCGTAGCGGCTGGATGCGTTGGAGGAGGCCCCCCTGCCGTGGAGCCTGCGTTTGTCTGCCGTGATGTCCAGCACAAGGGTCATAGGCTGAATATATCACGTTATGAGAACAAAACAAGAACTTGATGTAGGGCGCGGCCGGAAACTTGTGTCCAAACTTTGTCCTCATTGCCGCATATATGGGCAAATGCCGGAACAAACACAGAACTTGGGGTTGTGGGGTCTTGATCCCTTCGTTAGGGAGGGCGTCGGCTTGGCGGGCGGCGACGGTTCGGCTCCGCTATTTTCGCAATTGCTGCCTCGGCACACACGATCCCCCAGAGGGTCGGTCAATAAAGAGTGAGATTTGATGTCCCTGATCGATGAAAAGCTGACGCCCATCCTTGAAGAGGTTATTCGCCGCAATGCCGGCGAAGCGGAGTTTCATCAGGCGGTGCGCGAGGTCTTTGAAAGCCTTGGCCGTGTCATCGCCAAGCGCCCCGATTATGCCGACAATGCGTTGATCGAACGGATTTGCGAACCGGAACGTCAGATCATCTTCCGCGTGCCATGGGTCGATGACTGCGGCAACGTGCAGATGAATCGCGGGTTTCGCGTGCAGTTCAATTCGGCGCTCGGGCCTTATAAAGGCGGCTTGCGCTTTCATCCTTCGGTCAATCTGGGGATCATCAAATTCCTCGGCTTTGAACAGATTTTCAAGAACGCACTCACCGGCATGCCCATCGGCGGCGGCAAGGGCGGTTCGGACTTCAATCCGCGCGGCCGTTCCGATCTTGAAGTGATGCGGTTCTGCCAGTCGTTCATGACGGAGCTTTATCGCCACCTTGGCGAATATACCGACGTGCCGGCAGGCGACATCGGCGTTGGCGGGCGCGAGATCGGTTACATGTTCGGCCAGTACAAGCGTCTGACCAATCGCTATGAAGCGGGCGTGTTGACCGGCAAGGGCCTTGCCTATGGCGGCAGCCGCGCGCGCACCGAGGCGACCGGCTATGGCACGGTCTATTTTGTCGAACGGATGCTCGCCAAAACGGGCAAGGCCGTTGAAGGCCGTCGCGCGGTGATTTCCGGCTCGGGCAATGTTGCGATTTATGCGATCGAGAAGATCAGCGAATTCGGCGGCAAGGTGATCGCCTGTTCGGATTCCAACGGCTATGTCGTCGATGAGAACGGGATCGATATCGACCTGTTGAAACAGATCAAGGAAGTGCGCCGCGAACGTATTTCGGAATATGCACGGGTCAAGGGCGCGGGCGTGCGGTACATCGAAGGCGGCTCGATCTGGGATGTGCCGTGCGAAATCGCGTTGCCCTCCGCCACGCAGAATGAATTGACCGGCAAGGATGCCAAGACGCTGGTGGCCAATGGCGTGATCGTGGTGGGCGAGGGCGCGAACATGCCCTCCACCCCGGATGCGGTGCGCGTGTTCCAGCAGGCGGGGGTGTTGTTTGCGCCGGGCAAGGCGGCCAATGCGGGCGGCGTTGCAACCTCGGCGCTGGAAATGCAGCAGAACGCTTCGCGCGATAGCTGGTCGTTCGAGCAGAACGAGGAACGGCTGGCCGAGATCATGCGCAATATTCACGATGCGTGTTACGACACCGCTGAGGAATATGGCGTGCCGGGAGATTATGTACTGGGCGCGAATATTGCCGGGTTCATTCGCGTGGCTGATGCGATGCGGGCGCTTGGGGTGGTTTGATTTTGGTACTGGGTGTTCAGCACCGGTTGGGTGGTGAACGCCTGGGTTCCCTCGCTTCGCTCGCAGGGAATGGGTGAGGTCGTTGGCAATTGTGCGGTGTTACCTGGGTGGCCCGCACTTGGCGGGCCATGACAGTAGTGAGTGCGTGAGCGTTAGCGTTTGTGTTCTTCCAGCCTTGGCATGATTTCTACGAAATTGCAGGGGCGGTGGCGGATGTCGAGTTGGTGTTTCAGGATGCCGTCCCAGCCGTCTTTCACCGCGCCGGTTGAGCCGGGCAGGGCGAACAGATAGGTGCCTTTGGCGACGCCTGCGCAGGCGCGCGATTGTAAGGTGGATGTGCCGATTTTCGCGTAGGAAATCTGGTGGAAGACGGCGGCAAAGCCGTCGATCTCTTTTTCAAACAGCGGTTTCATGGCTTCTACGGTGACATCGCGGCCTGTCAGGCCCGTGCCGCCGGTGGTGATGATCGCGTCTATCGCTGGGTCGTCGATCCAGCGGGTGAGTTGTTGTGCGATTTTTTCTTTATCGTCTTTTACGATGGTGCGGGCGGCGAGGATGTGGCCGGCATCGGTGATGCGTTTGGCCAGCGTGTCGCCGGAGGTGTCGTTTGTGCTGTCGCGTGTGTCGGAGACGGTGAGGACGGCGATGTGCACGGGGATGAAGGCGATGGTTTCGTCGATGGGCATGGGGGCGCCTTATGTCATCCCCGGCGGGGACGCGCGGGAAGGGGAACCAGGTGGTTGAGTAGCGGGTGGTGACAGCTGGGTTCCCTTCCCCTCGCTTTGCTCGGCCGGGAATGACTGAAGTGAGGTTGCGGGTGGGTGTTTGGCATTTGTGCTTGTGTCACCTGGGTGGCCCGCACTTGGCGGGCCATGACAATCAAAACTAATTCTTGATGTTCAGTTCGCGTGCTTTGGCTTCCAGTGATTGCATGTCGCGCCAGGCGAGTTTTTTGTCGACCGGGCGGCGGAGCAGGTAGGCGGGGTGCAGGGTGGCGAGTGTGGGGATGGGGCGGTCGCCAATGAAATATTCGAACCACTTGCCGCGCAGCGACATGATGCCATCGGTGTTGCCGGTGACGTTTTTCACGGCGATGCGGCCCAGGAGGACCAGAAGGTCCGGCGCTTTCAATTCGATGTGACGGCGCAGGAAGGGCATGCACATGGCTGCTTCTTCCAGCCCGAAATCGCGGTTGCCGGGGGGCTGCCAGGGCAGGACGTTGGTGATGTAGATGTTTTCTGCCCGGCTGAGGCCAATGGGGGCGAGCATCTTGTCCAGCAGCTTTCCGGCGCGGCCCACAAAGGGCAGGCCCGCGCGGTCTTCATCCCGGCCCGGGGCTTCGCCGATCAGCATGATGCGGGCATTGGCCTGGCCGTCGGCGAAGACGGTGTGGGTGGCGTTGGCCTTCAGGGCGCCGCCGTCGAAATTTTCCAGCGCGGTTTTCAGCTCCGCCAGCGTGGTGCAGCGGGCGGCAATGTCCAGCGCGGCGCCGATCTGGTCGGTATAGGCGCCGCCGGGGGCTTTGCGGCGGTCTGCCGGGGATTGGGGCGGCGGTTTGGGGGCAGCGGCGCGGACAGAGGGATTGGGGACCGTAATGTTGGCAGATGAAGGATTGGCAGATTGGGCTGCCGGGGGCGGCGGGCGGGCCACGAAGCGGTTGACCGGCGCATCCAGAATGGCCTCATCCGCCCCGGACTCGACGAGCCAGGCGAGATCGGCAAGGGCGGTGTGGGCCTGCGGCGTGGACATGGGGCGAGGATAGGTCAAACGGCGCGTTTATGCGACCTTGTCCCGTTGACGCCCCGGAAGGAGGCCCGCATAAGCGGACGCGGGGATGACATCGGAGTCAATGATGGCCGACGCGGTTGAGCGCGAGAGCATGGAATACGACGTTGTGATTGTTGGGGCAGGCCCTGCCGGGCTGGCCGCGGCGATCCGCTTGAAGCAGCAGGCCGCCAAGACCGGCCAGGAAATCAGTGTGTGCGTGTTGGAGAAGGGCTCCGAAGTCGGCGCCCATATCCTGTCCGGCGTGGTGATCGACCCGATCGGCCTTGCCACGCTTTTCCCGGACTGGAAGGCACTGGGCGCGCCGCTCGATACGCCGGTGACCAAGGATCAGTTCTGGTTTCTGGGGCCTGCGGGCAGCATTCGTATTCCCAACATCATTTTCCCGCCGCTGATGAGCAATCACGGCAATTATATCGGCAGCCTCAGCAACCTGACCAAGTGGATGGCGCAGCAGGCCGAAGGGTTGGGCGTTGAGATCTATCCGGGCTTTCCGGCCGCCGGTCTTGTCTATGGCGAGAACGGGGAGGTGAAGGGTGTCACCACCGGCGATCTGGGTGTCGCGCGCGATGGCCATCATAAGGGCGATTTCACGCCGGGCATGAATCTGCTGGGCAAATATACCCTGTTCGCGGAAGGTGCGCGCGGTTCGCTGACCAAGC
>DATJDE010000427.1:0-10044 GCA_035497595.1 Rhizomicrobium sp.
CGGAAATAATCGATGGTGATGTCCACCGGCTTGGGCGTCGTCGCGGCCTTCGTTTCATAAATCACCTGCGAAATCGCCGCCGTTTCCAGAAACGAGCCGATCACTCCGCCATGAATCGCAGGCACCGAAGGGTTGCCGATCAAATGGTCGGCAAAGGGCAATTCCAGCACCAGCCGTCCATCGCGCAAGGTGACCCTTGCCCCCAGATGGGCGCAATAGGGCACCGCTTTGATCAACGCATCGGGCGCCGCGCCCGGATTGGAAAGATCGATTTTCATGCGCCGCCTCCATGCGGGCGGGAGAACATGAAGGTGCCGGTGGAGCGCGCAATGAAATCGTCGCGGCTGTCCTGAAAAGCGAGCCCACGGGTGAAGATGATCTCATGGGTGATCTTCAGACACTGCGCCTCGAACAGAATTTCGGCATGGGGCCGCGCTGGTTTCATGTAATCGATCCGCAGGTCGAGGGTGACAAAGGGCGCGGGCTTGCGCAGCGCGCTGCCGATCGCCATGCCCGAACAATGGTCCAGCATCGCGGTAATCACCCCGCCATGCACCACGCCGGTATCCGGGTCGCCGACCAGCCTGTCGGAATAGGGCACGCGCATCAGCGCCTTGCCGCCCCCCACCTCAACGATTTCCCCGCCAAGGCTCACGATAAAAGGCGTTTTGCCCATGGCCGAGGCCATGATGGCGCGCCAGTCTTTCTGGATGTCTGACATGACCGATGCTTGGCGCGGGCAAGGGCGTGCTGTCAACGCGCGATGAGGCGTGAAGCTGATGCATTGGCACGAAAGGCTCAAGTTCCCGCTATATCAGGCCGCTATACCCGGGAAATTATCCACTCGTTAACCATTGCCGATAATTCATGGAGGTGCCTAGACTGGCGTTAGGTTGGCCAAAAATTATGCCCGCGGGGGCAGACCGGCCTCTAGGAAAAAAGCCATGTTAGGTCGATATCTCTGCGTACTCGCCATGGCGAGCGCGACAAGCCTTTGCCCTGTCGAAGCAGGCGCGACGGCGTTTATCGGTGGACCCATCAGTGCAATAGCCGGGAGCGGCCTCTGCAACGACTCCCACTCCGTACCCACGAACACGCAACAAGATAGCTTCACGCTGAGCGCGGCCACGGCTTGCGCAGGAGGCGCCGCTTCTGGCGCAATTCGCGGCGATGCCGCCACCGCGTCCGTCGGCATCAAAGCGTCTTCGTCGGGAAATGGCATTGGCAGCAGCCAGGTGGCAGGCCAGATATCGTTCGTCGATACGTGGCTGTTGAGCGTGCCAACCGGAACCGCGCAAGGCTTCTTCAACATTCCGGTGTCGATCACTCTGGACGGTACAGTGTCTTCAGGGGCTGAGTTTGGTCCCGGTTTCGGGCGTTTCATGGACTACAATCTGACGATCAGCGATGCCTACGCACCGCTCCTGCCGGGCAGCAGTTTCTCGGCCCTTGGAAGCATCACGGCAACCGGGACGTACGCGCAAACATTCAATGGAAGTGTCAATTTCTATTATTGGGGGCCAAGCTCGTTACCATCGAAAGCCACGGTCGAGTTGAGCCTGTCCATTCCCGGTCTCTACGAAGGGACGGTGGATTTCTACAACACCGCAGCCATCGTGTTGGACTTGCCTGAGGGGTTTTCCGCAACCACCTCATCTGGCCTGCCTCTGGCATTCACAACGGCTCCGCCGCCAACCGATGGCGTGCCAGAGCCGCTGACCTTTTCGGTATGCGCAGCGGGCCTGGTGGGCGCGGGCGTCATACGCCGCCGCAAAGTCGCCCGGCCAAAATCAGCCGGATAACAAGTATGCACCACAGAAGGACGGGGCCTCGGCGCCCGTCCTTCTCTTAGCGCGCCGAGGGATGAAGTTGACGTTGCGTCACCAACCTCTAGAATGCGCCATGACCATAGATCTCCCCCGGCCTCCCCCGTCTCGTGCTGGCAAACGCGAGAAAACCAAAATCCAGAACCGCCAGCAGATTCTGGAAGCGGCCCAAACCGTCTTTGCCGAACTCGGCTATGGCGCGACCACGGTGCGCGACATCATCCGCGCCACCCCGCTGGCCTCGGGCACCTTCTACAATTACTTCAAATCGAAGGAAGAGGTGTTTCAGGCCATCCAGGATGACAGCGCCTTGCGCATCCGCCCGCGCCTGCGCGCCGAACGGGTGCGCGCCGCCACGATTGAGGAATTCATCTCCGGCACCTTCGCCACCTTTTTCGATTATGTGCATAGCGATCAGGGAAACTTTCAGGCGATCCGCCGCAACCGCTCCGATGCCTTGCGCATCCGCATGGACACGCCAGAGATCATCGCGGGCTTTGAAGAACTGCGCGAAGACATTGAAACCGCCATCGCCAAAGGCCTGTTCCCCCCGGTCGATGCCGATTTCCTGATGGCCTCCATCGTCGGTGTCGCCTTTGAAGTGGCCGAACGCATGCTCTGCCGCGGCGATGCTGATCCGCCCGCCGCCGCCGCCTTTGCCACTGCGTTGTTCCTCGGCGGCGTGCGCGCCATTCCGCATGTCACAAAACCCGCGGAAAAGCCCGCCGATCCGGCGCCGCTCGAAAAGGCCCCCGCGTGAAGGCGATTATCTGTGAGGCGCTGAGCGACGACATCACCACCGTCCGCCTCGAAGAAATTCCGCAAAGCCCGCTGGGGCCGAACGATGTGCGCATCCGCATCCGCGCCGCGGCGGTGAACTTCCCCGACATCCTGACCATTCAGGGCAAATACCAACACAAGCCTCCGCTGCCCTTCACCCCCGGCACCGAAGCGGCTGGCGATGTGATTGCTGTGGGCAGCGCCGTAAACGCTTTCAACATCGGTGCCCGCGTCATCCTCGGTGGCATCGGCTGCTACGCCGAAGAAGCGGTGCGCGATGCCGGTGATTTGCGCCGCATTCCCGATGGCGTGGAGTATGCGCAGGCCGCAAGTTTCACCGTCGGCTATCTCACCGCTTACGTCGCGCTGGTGCGCCGCGCCCGGCTCGAACCCGGCGAATGGCTTTTGGTGCATGGGGCCGCTGGCGGCATGGGCCTCGCGGCGGTCGATCTGGGCAAAGTGCTCGGCGCCCGCGTCATCGCCACCGCTTCAACGGAGGAAAAACGCAGCTTCCTCAAAAGCTATGGCGCCGATTACGTGCTGCCCTCCAGCGGTTTCCGCGAACAGGTGAAGGATATCACCGGCGGCGGTGCGAACGTGATCTACGATCCGGTCGGCGGCGATGTCTTCGACGAATCCGCCCGCGCCATCGCCTTCGATGGCCGGTTGCTGGTGGTGGGCTTCACCAGCGGCAGAATCCCGTCCATCGCCGTGAACATGCCCCTGATCAAAGGCTATTCCATCCTCGGCGTCCGCGCCGGCGAATATGGCCGCAAATTCCCCGAAAAGGGCCGCGAAAACATGGACGCGATTGATCGGCTACTGGCAGAAAAAAAGATCCGCCCCCACATCAGCGCCCGCTATCCCTTGGAGCGCGCGGTAGAGGCTATGCAGTCCCTACAAACCCGCAAAGCCATCGGCAAAGTGGTGATAGAACCGTAGACCACAAAAGAAAAAACCCTCCCCTTGAGGGAGGGTCGAACAAATCTGAAGCGCAGCGAAAGATTTTTCGGGGAGGGGTCCAGGTGTCAACACTGAACTCCTCCCAGAAACCTCAAGCCGCCAGCCTGTCCAGCGTCGTCAAAATCTGGTCCGCCATCGCGCGCGTGCCAACCTTGTTTTTGCCCGGCTGCATAATATCGCCGGTGCGCCAGCCTTCATTCAGCACCATATCCACGGCCCGTTCGAGCAGCGTCGCATCTTCCACGCGGCCAAACGAATAGCGCAGGCACATGGCCAGCGACAGAATGCACGCAATCGGATTGGCCAGCCCTTGCCCAGCAATGTCGGGCGCCGAGCCATGCACCGGCTCATACAGCCCCGGCTGATTGCCTGACGCATTCTTCGCGCCAAGCGAGGCGCTGGGCAGCATCCCGATGGAGCCGGTCAATTGCGCCGCTTCATCCGAAAGAATGTCGCCAAACAGATTGTCCGTCACCACCACGTCGAACTGCTTGGGGTTGCGCACCAACTGCATCGCGCAATTGTCCGCCAGAATATGGCTCAATTCCACATCTGAGAATTCGGCCTTGTGCAGGCGGGTGACCACCTGGCGCCACAACACGCCCGAGACCATGACGTTGGATTTCTCGGCAGAGGTCACGCGGCGTCCGCGCAGCCGCGCCAGTTCAAAGGCAACGCGCGCAATGCGCTCGATTTCCGCCGTCGTATAAATCTGCGTATCGACCGCGCGCTCCTGGCCATTGCCCAGATCGGTGATCTCTTTCGGCTCGCCGAAATACACCCCGCCCGTCAATTCGCGCACGATCAGAATGTCGAGCCCCGAAACAATCTCCGGCTTCAGGCTGGACGCATCTTTCAGCGCATCAAAACAAAGGGCAGGGCGCAGATTGGCGAACAATCCAAGATCTTTGCGCAGGCGCAGCAGTCCGCGCTCGGCGCGTTTTTCAAACGGCAGCCCATCCCATTGCGGCCCGCCGACAGCGCCAAACAACACCGCATCCGCCGCCTTGGCTTTGGCCATCATCGCATCGGTCGCCGGTTCGCCATGCGTCTCATAGGCAATGCCGCCAACAAGATCTTCATCCAGCGTGTAGGCAAGCCCACGGTTCTTGCCGAACCATTCGAGCACGCGCGCCGTCTCGCCAATCACTTCAGGCCCGATACCATCACCAGGCAGCAACAGAATTTTATAGCTCATGATTATTTCCGTGATAGAGCAAGGCGCTCCGCCGTTTCCGGCCCCCTGCCTTCGCTTCTGTGAACCTCATGGGCGAGCCCCGCTTTCAGCGGCATCCCGTCCGTATCGTCGACAAGTTTCTTGATCGCCCGGCTCGACCGCCAGGAATTGGCGAGCACGTCTTTAACAAACGCAGCCACCGTCGCCTCAAGCTCCGCATCGGGCACGCAAAAATTGGCAAGGCCCATCACTTCGGCCTGACGCCCGGAATAAAACCGCGCGCTGAACGACATTTCGAGCGCCTTGGCCCGGCCAACCCGGCGCGGCAGACGCTGCGAAAGCCCCCACACCGGCACCAGATCCCATTTGCCATGCGTATCGCCGAACTTGGCGCTTTCACCGGCTATGATGATGTCAGCGGCCAGCGCCAGTTCCAGCCCGCCCGTCAGGCAATGGCCATGCACCTGCGCCACCACCGGCATCGGCAAACCGGCCAACCGCTCCACCGTGTCACTGCGAAAGCGCGAGGCATCGCCGCCTTCAAACACTTCGGTCAGCCCGCCAAGATCATTGCCCGCACAAAACGCCCGCCCCGTCCCCTTGATCAGCACACAGCCGATCTCGGAAACATGGGCGAGGATATAGTCGATATGCTCCGACAGCGCCTTGAAGCTATCGGTGCCAAGCGCATTGAGCTTGTCGGGCTTGTTGAGCGTCAGCGTGCACAGCCCGCCCGTCATGTCGCGCAAAACCGCGTCGGTCATCGCTTAAAGCCAGGGCTGCTGAATCTTGGTGCGCGCTTCATAGGTCGAGATTTTGCTCTCGTTGCGCAAAGTGAGCTCAATATCGTCCCAGCCATTGAGCAGGCACTGGCGGCGGAAGGGGTCGACCTCGAAGGCAATCGTGCCGCCATCCGGGCCTTTGATTTCCTGTGCTTCCAGATCAACGGTGATCACCGCATTGGCGCCGCGCTCCGCATCGTCCATCAGTTTGTCGATATCACCTTGCGGCAGTGCAATCGGCAGAATGCCGTTCTTGAAACAGTTGTTGAAAAAGATGTCCGCGAAAGACGGCGCCAGCACCACGCGGATGCCGAAATCGAGCAGCGCCCAGGGGGCATGCTCCCGGCTCGACCCGCAGCCAAAATTGGCCCCGGTGACCAGAATCTCGGCATTGCGGTAAGCCGGCTTGTTCAGCACAAAGTCCGGCTTCTCGCTGCCATCCTCATTGGTGCGCATCTCAGCGAACAGAGCCTTGCCCAGCCCGGTGCGCTTGATGGTTTTGAGATAGTTCTTGGGGATGATCATGTCGGTATCGACGTTGATCATCGGCAGGGGCGCAGCCACGCCCGTGAGTTTTTTGAAGGGTTCCATGGTGGGCGGACCCTACCCCCTCAACCCTGCGCCCTCAAGAGTACGTTCTGTCTCAAGAGGGGCTTAATCCCTGTCCAACCCCTCAGCCCTGAGCGCCCGCAGATAGGTGTCCCATGTCTTGTTCTGGTCCCGCCCCAATTCGTGCAGGTAGCTCCAGGAGAACAGCCCGCTGTCATGGCCGTCGTCGAAACAGATGCGTATGGCATAATTGCCCACTGGCTCCAGCCGTTCGATCCCGACATGGCGCTTGCCACCGACGATGACCTTATGGACCCCGCCATGGCCCTGCACCTCGGCGCTGGGCGATTCCACCCGCAGATATTCCGCCGGCAGGGCAAAATGGTCACCATTGTCGAAGCTGATATGCAGCGTGGTCTTGGCCCCATCGAGCCGCAGCTCGGTCGGCCAGGCGGTGATCTCAGCCATCGCGCTCGGCGTCCGAAAGGGGCCGCGCCTCATCGGCCAGCATGATCGGAATGCCGTTGCGGATGGGGTATGCCAGCCCCGCCTCCCGGCTCACCAGTTCCTGTTTGGCGCGGTCATAGGAGAGCGTGCCCTTGGTCACCGGGCAGACCAGAATTTCCAGCAGTTTGGGATCAGGTTCCATCAGTTCAAACTCTTCACGCCGGGCGTCCCCGACATTTCCAAAAGCGCGACCAGCGTGTCCACCCGTTCGGCGAAACGCGGGGCTTCCAGCAGCGCCTGTTTTTCAGTGGGCGCAAAGGGGCACAACATGCACAGCGCATTGATCAGCGTTTCCGCGGGCGCATCGGTGACCGAATTCCAGTCCGCCTTCAACTGCTGGCGCTTTACGTAACGCTTCAACGCCTTGATCACCCGCTCACGCGGAATGTCGCTGGCATCGGGCGCAAAATCCTCGGCGAAGGCATCAAAATTCGCCCGCACCTGGCGATAGGGGGTAATGACATCCAGCTCACTCTCCACCCGAAACCGGCAAATCCCGGTCAGCGTGATGAGATAGCGCCCGTCATCGGTCTCGGCAAAGCTGGTCAGCCGCCCGGCGCAGCCGACCGCTGAAAGCGCAGGCTTGAGCGCACCGGCATCGCGTTCCACCGGCTGAATCATGGCGATCAGCCGCGGCCCGGCCAGCGCCGAATCCGCCATGGCCAGATAACGCGGCTCGAAAATGTTCAACGGCAAATGCCCGCGTGGCAACAACAAGGCGCCACTCAGCGGAAACACCGGCAAGGTGCGCGGCATCTCTTCGGCGGAATGATAATGGCGTGGCACCGCTTTGCCCTTCAGGAAAACAGGATGGAAGAGAGCTTGCGCCGTCCCGCCAGTGTCAGCGGATCGGCTGGCCCCAATGCTTCGAACAGGGTGACGAGATGTTTGCGTGCCCCATCCTCGTTCCATGTCCGGTCACGTTTGACGATGTCGAGCAGCGCATCCATCGCCGCTTCCCGGTCGCCGCGCGCATCCAGCGCCAGCGCCAGATCGAACCGTGCCTGATGGTCATTGGCATCAGCCGCAAGCTTTGCCTTGAACACATCCAGATCGCCGGTATCGGCGGCCTGTTCGCGCAAGCGCAGTTCGGCTTCCACCGCGCGGATCGCTTCATCGCCCACGCCATCGGGGCGAACAAGCTGCAAGGTGTTGCGCGCCCGCTCCACATCGCCCGCTTTCAAATAGCAGCGCGCCAAACCGGCGACAGCCTTTGGGTGGCCCGGCTCATCCTGCAACACATGGGCATAGGCCTGTGCCGCAAGGCTCATATCGCCGCCCGCAAAGGCGTCGTCGGCAGCGGCCAGAACTTCGTCGGCATGGTCATGGCCAGCCGCTTCTCCGCCCGTCAGGGCCTGCATAAAGGCGCGCAATTGCGATTCCGGCACCGCGCCCATAAAGCCATCGACCGGTTGGCCGTTCTTGAAGGCATAGACCGTAGGGATGGATTGCACGCGCAACTGCCGCGCGATCTCCTGGTTCTCGTCGATATTCACCTTCACCAGCCTGACCGCGCCCTTGGCCTCTTCGACCAGTTTTTCGAGCATCGGCCCCAACTGCTTGCACGGCCCGCACCACGGCGCCCAAAAATCGACAATCACCGGCACTTCGGCAGAGGCGTCGAGCACGTCTGCGGCAAAAGTTTCGACGGTTGCGTCCTTAATATAGGGCGAGGTCACGCCCGTATCCGCCGAAACGGGCTCCGCCACCTTGCTCGTCACCGGCCGCCCGCTGGGATCAATCAACGCCATGAAACTCTAACTCCTTGAACCTGTTCGCAGATTTTCTAGATCGCCGAAATCTGCCGTAATCTGTCTTTTATACGCCGCTTCCCCCATTGCGGCCACAAAGACAGATAAAGATGTTCCCAACGTTCGCCAGCCGTGGCGGCGTAGGGGGAGATCACAGTATGACCATGACAGGCCGAAACATCACACGTCGGCAGGCCCTTCTTTCAGGGGCCGCCGCTGCCGCAACCTTGCCGCTGCTGTCGCGCACAGCCCATGCCGCCGCCGATCTCGATATCGCCATCATCGGTGGGGGTATTTCCGGCCTCTACGCCGCTTTGCGCCTGGCCGCCGCCCGGCCCACCCAAACCGTGCGCCTGTTCGAAATGGGCACCCATCTCGGTGGCCGCCTGCATTCCTTCGCCTTCCCGCAAAGCTCAGGCTTGATCGGGGAGATGGGGGCCGCCCGCTTCACCCAGGCCCACACCCATGTCACCGGCCTTGCCCGCACCCTCGATCTGGTGGCGCGGCCCATGCCGCTCGACCTGCCGCAGGCCCGGTTGTCCTTGCGGGGCCGCAATATCCCGTTCGACCATGCCGGCGTTGACCCGCTGGACTATGCCATCGCGCCCGCGGACCAGGCACTGAGCGGCCACACCTTGCGCAGCGTGCTGGCCGGAATCATCGCCCACGACACCATCCCCACCCCGGAGGTTTGGGCCAAACAGCGCCTGTCCATCCAGGTTCAGGGCAAAGCCTTGGCGCAGTGGCAAAGCACCGATCTGCTTTCAAGCGCGCGCTCCCCCGCTTTGCGCGATTTCTTGCGCGATACCGCCCGCATCGACGCGGCAGGCCTGCAAGGCAATGCGCTCGCTTTGGGTGATTTTCTGTTTGGGGATACGCAGGCCGAAGGCCCCTTCTTCACGCTGGCGGGCGGTTTTCAGGGGCTGCCCCGCGCCATTGCGGCAAAGCTGGCGGGCCTTGGCGTCGCCATTTCCACCGGCGAACGGCTGGTCAGCCTCGCCATCCCGGGTAGCAAAAACGGCCCGTTCAGCCTCGCTTTCGCAGGGGCGAATGGCCGCCGCAGTCAGATCAGCGCCAAAACCGTCATTCTGGCCCTGCCAAGCGCAGGGTTGGAGGCCATCCCCGATTTCAGTGCCCGCAGCGCCTTGGCGCTGAGCCGTGTCACGCCGGTCGCCTCTGCCAAGGCGCTTTTACTCTACAAGAGCCCATGGTGGTCCGATCTGGCGATCCCCGGTGGCCGCAGCCTGACCGATTCCCCGGCCCGCCAGTTCGTCGCCCGCGGTGCCGAGCCCCAGCGTCTGGCCGCGGAAGCCAGCGGCGGTTTCGGCCTGCTCGAAACGTTGAGCGAAGCCAAGGATGCCGAAACCCTGCGCGCGCTTGCAACGCCAGCCCCGGCAGACAGCGCAGGCTTTTCTCTCCACGCGCCAGACAGCCCGCTCGCTGCCTCGCTGCACCAACAGGCCTGCCAAACCTATGGCGTGCCCGCGCCCGCGCCCCTTGCTGTTGCCTTTCAGGACTGGAGCGTCGCCCCCTTCGGTGGTGGCCTATCCGCCTGGGCCAAAGGCGCCGATCCGCACAGCATCGCCCCCACCACCCTGCAACCCCTCAAGGGCCGCGCGCTCTATGTGACAGGCGACACCTGGTCCACCCGCCAAAACACCGTCGAAGGCGCCCTCGAACAAACCGAAGCGCTGCTGCAACATCACTTC
>DATJDE010000428.1:0-6785 GCA_035497595.1 Rhizomicrobium sp.
AGCGCATCCTGAACGGCGTGCCCAAGCAACCACATTTCGGCGTAGACATCGCGGCAAAGGAAGGCACACCGATCCACGCCCCCGCCGAAGGCAATGTAATTCTTGCCGAGCCGGACTTCTTCTACGATGGCGGCATCACCATTCTCGATCATGGCCACGGCGTCGCCACCACCTATCTGCATCAAAGCAAGATAGACGTTGCAGTCGGCGCCCATGTCGCGCGCGGAGAAAAGATCGGTGAAGTCGGCAAGACAGGGCGTGCCACTGGCCCGCATTTATGCTGGCGGTTGAACTGGTTTCAGGTCCCGCTGGACCCGTCGCGTTCCACCCGCGAAGCCGCGCCCAAAGCCGCTTGAGCTTTCGCGCGCCGCCCGGTGGGCACATCTTTCTCACGCGGCCAGCGCCGGTGAATCCATAACCATTGTGATGGCCGCGCACGCACCGCGTCTTCGATGGTTTTGGTGATCTGTGTCGTCAACGCAATAACATCGGCATCGTTGTCACCGGTCGGCGTGAACTGAACAGGTTCTCCGACAGTGACGCGAAAGCGTGCGCCTTTCAGCCGTTCGTTGAACACCGGCACCAGTGCCGATCCCATGCGCAGCGCGAGACCCGCGGGCGCTGGCGTCGTCATCGCCGCCTGCCCGAAAAAAGGCACGGAAATGCCTTCGTTGGTTTTCTGGTCAACCAATAGCTGGATCGCCTTGCCTTTGCGCAGCAAGGTGAAAATACGCCGCGTGCCCTGTTGCCCCTTGGCAATCATTTCGCGCGTGCCGCACTTGAGCCGCTGTTTCACGATCCAGCGGTCAACAAACGGATTGTTGACAGGCCGATAGACCGAGGCGCTCTCGAGCCCGCTTTCGGCCGCCGCCGTGGGCATGATCTCCCAATTTCCGAAATGGCCCGAGAAACACAAAACGCCTTTGCCAAGTTTAGAGGCATCCTGCGCTCGATCGGCGTGCAAAATTTCGATCCGCGCCTCCGGCCCAAGTGAGGTGAACCTTTTCAAATGCGCATATTCGCCGACCGTGCGGCCCAGATTGTCCCACATCGCCCGCACAATGGATTCAATTTCCCTTGCGTTCTTTTCAGGGAAGGCGAGGCGCAGATTTTCGCGCGCGCGTTCGCTCATCGGCGTGCGGTAAAGGATTTCGCGGCCAATGAACCCGCCAAATGCCGACGCCCCATCCAGCCCGAGCAGTTTGAAAATACCCATCAGAAAAAAGAAACCGGCAGCCTCCGCGCCATAGCGCAGCCGGTTGCCGAACGTCAGCGTGGGGGCGTTCGCCGCGCTCATGAAGACGCGCTTTGCCGCGACGGAATGGAATAGCGATCGAGAAAAGCCTGAAACCCTTGCGGATCGTCCAGCACCGCAAGAACGGGAAGCGGCACAATCCCCCGGCGCCATTGCTTGGGCAAACGCACAAAATCTTTCTCGGTCGTGACCAGAAGCGCGCCCGCTGCCTTGGCCCGCGCGTGGAGCGCCGAAATCTCTTTGCGGCTATAGACGTGATGATCGGGGAAGGCTTTGAGAAATTTCACCTTCACGCCCAGATCGCGCAGGGATTGGAGAAATTTCTTCGGCTGACCGATCCCGGCAAACGCGATCACCGGTTGCTCATGCATTTGCGGAACATCTTGCGGCACCAGCTTTGCCCGGAACACCGCACCGCGAAACCCGTTGAACCGCGTATTTTCATCCCCGCCTACAAGGATCACCGCACTGGCACGGCGCAAACCATCCTGTATCGGCTCGCGCAGCGGCCCTGCGGGAATGACACGCCGGTTGCCAAACCCCGTTTGCGCATCGATCACCACCAGCGAGACATGCTTGCGCAAACTCGAATTCTGATGGCCGTCATCCATCACAATCACATCGGCGCCGTGCCGGTCGGAATATTCAGCACCGGCAGGCCGGTCGCTTGAAACCACAGTGGGCTGCGCCTGCGCCAGCAGCAACGGCTCGTCGCCCACATCGCGCGCGCTGTGCGTTTGCACATCGACCCGAACCGGCCCGCGCAAACGCCCGCCATAGCCGCGCGTCAGAAAAAACGGCTGCACATTGCGCTGCGCGACCAGCGCGGCAACGGCAATCGCCACCGGCGTCTTGCCCGTTCCGCCCACAGTGAGATTGCCGACGCAAATCACCCGCGCCCGTGCGCGATAGGCCCATGGCCTGCGTGCCCGCCATACCGTGACTTTGCCATAAACCCAACTCGCCGGTTTCAGCGCGTCGGAGATTGCGCGTGACAGGCCATCGGTGCGAGTCCAAAATCTAGGTGCGCGCATGTTTCACCAGTAATTGTTCAACAAAGTCCCGCGTCTTGGCCAGCGCGCCGCCCAGCCTGGCCGCGCCTTTGGCGGCGCCAGCGATCATTTCATCCGCCATGTCCGGCTGGGTGAACACACCATGGGCCAACGCAGCAATGTCGCTGCTTGTCACCACGCGGCCACGCCCTTGCGCGTCGAATATCGCATCATAGGCGCCTGTGAAGTTTTCTGTATGTGGTCCGGCCATTACCGCGCAGCCCAATCGGGCAGGTTCCAGCGGGTTCTGGCCACCATGTGCGATCAGGCTGCCGCCCATGAATGCTATTTTTCCGAGCCGGTAAAACAGCCCCAGCTCACCCATCGTATCGGCAACATAGATGGCGGTATCGTCGTCCGGCAAAGCGCCCGTCGTCCGCCGCCGGACCGTGCGTGTGCCACACAGCCCCGCGATTTCGCTGCCGCGATCAGGGTGGCGCGGCACGATAATGGTCAACAGATCGGGGTGATCGCGTTTCAAAACGTCATGCGCGGGCAGCAAGGTTTCATCTTCGCCCGCATGGGTGCTGGAGGCGAGCAGGATCGGGCGCGTGCCAATGGCCGCTTCTAACGCCGCAAGCTTTGCCGCGTCTGCGGGCAGGGGCGGCGCATCGGCTTTCAAACTTCCCGTCACCTGCACATGCGCAGCGCCAAGGCTGGTAAAACGCTCCGCCACTTCGGCATCGATGGCAAGAATACCGTCGAATGCGGAGAGCAGGGCCTTGGCCGTATTGGGCGCGCGCTTCCAGCCCGATGTCGATCTGGCCGAAATGCGTGCATTGACCAGCGCCAGCGGAATAGCCTGCTCCGCCGCGCGCATCAAAAGATTCGGCCACAAATCGGAATCCACAAACAGCCCGACATTTGGCCGCCAATGATCCAGAAAGCGCCGTGCCGCGCCCGGTGTATCAACGGGCACAAATTGATGGATCGCACGCTCCGGCAAGCGCTGCGCCATCAGCTTGGCCGAGGTCACGGTCCCGCTGGTCACAAGCGCGCTGCGCCCCGGCGTCAGCAATTGCGATAACAGGGGAAGGGCGGCCAGTGTTTCGCCCACGCTCGCGCCATGGATCCAGATCAGTGTGCCGTCGGGGCGTTTGTCGCTGGTCCGGCCCATGCGTTCGCAAAGCCGCTCGCGGTTTTCTTTGCCGCGCGCAGCTCTTTCCTGCAACACGAGATTGGCCACCGGTGAGAATAATCCGGTGAGCGTGCGGTAAGTGACAAGGCCTGGTGTCAAACGGTCCATTCAGGTCACAGGCCCTGTCTCATCGGCGAGCCTCGTTTTACCATCGAGCCCCGTTTTATCATCGAGCCCCGTTTTATCATCGAGATTGTGTTGATAAAGCCGGGCATAAAGCCCCCCCTGCAGTATCAGTTCAGAATGGCTGCCGGCTTCCACCACGCGCCCGCGGTCCAGAACATAGATCCGGTCCGCGTCAAGCACGGTGGAAAGCCGATGCGCAATCACAATTGTGGTGCGCCCGGCCATCAATTTGGTCAATGCCTCCTGCACCTGCCGCTCGCTTTCGCTGTCGAGAGAGGAGGTCGCTTCGTCGAGCAATAGAATGGGTGCATTGCGCAGCATCGCCCGCGCAATCGCAATGCGTTGCCGCTGCCCGCCAGACAGGCGCAAACCGCCTTCGCCGACACGGGTCGCATAGCCATGCGGTAGCTGCATGATAAAATCATGCGCGGCAGCAGCGCGGGCCGCATCCTCGATCTCGCTTTGGCTGGCGTCGCGCCGGCCCAGCGCGATGTTTTCGCCCACCGTCTCATCGAACAGCATGGGCTCCTGCGTCACCAGCGCGATATTCTCGCGCAGCGATTTCAGCGTGACCTGTGAAATATCCTGTCCGTCGATTTTAATCCGCCCTGCATCCGCTTCGTAAAAGCGCAGCAGCAGGTTGAAAAGCGTCGATTTTCCTGCACCCGATGGCCCAACCAGCGCGATCTTCTGACCGGCCTTTGCCTCAAGCGTCACAGTGTTGATGGCCGGGGCGCTGGCATCGGCCGCGTAAGCAAAGTCCACCTTCTCAAACGACACCGCGCCGGAATGAGGCTTGGGCGCAATCACCAGCGCCTTGGCGTCTGCCGGGTCGACGATGCGCGGCGTCCTGTCGATGATCGCGAAAATCCGGTCCGCCGCCGAAAGACCGGATGATGCTGTGGCCCAAAGCTGGGTCAGGTTGCGCACCGGCTGCAACGCCAGCAGCATGGCGGCAAGAAAAGAGGCGAAATGGTTGATGCCGATTTCACCGTTCATCGCCTGATAACCGGCATAAAAAATCGTGCCCGCGATCACCACGCCGGCAAACAGATCGCTCGCCGGAACCGCGCCCGCCCGTGTGCGTGCCACCCGCACAAGATATTTCAGCCGCCCGTCAATCCGCGCATCGGCGCGCGCGGCCACATGTTCTTCCAGCCCATAGGCTTTGACGATACGCTTGCCATCCAGCGCCTCGGACAGCGCGGTAGAAAGCTCGGCGGTCTCCGCCATGCCGCCAGATGCAGCCCGCCGCAACGATGCGCCGATCACCTGCGTCACCCAGGCAACGCCCGGCAGCACAAAAATCGAAATCAGCGCCAGCCGCCAGTCCTGATAGACCATCACCCCCGCAAGTGCGATCAGCGAAAGCAGTTCAAGGCTGATCCCCGCAATGCCGCGCACAATGGCATCGCGCATCAAGGTCGCGTCATAGAGAAAATTGGAAACGAACTGCCCCGAATGCACCGCGTTCAACGCCGCAAGGTCGCCCTGCACCAGACTTTTAAACAGGTCGCGCTGAACCGCCGCCACCGCGCGCTCCCCCACCGTATCCACCAGCGCCTGCTGAATGAAGGTGGTCACCGCGCGCAACACAATCACACAGAACACCGCAAACGGGATCAGCAGCAACATGTCCGCCCGCTTGTCGAGGAAGATCAGCTTGATCGCCGGGTCCAGCAGATAGGAAAGCGCCGCCGTCATGCTGGCGGTAATCACCATGCACAGCACAGCAATGCCCAGCAGACCCCACTGTCCCTGAAGGTAAAACCGCACCAGCCGCCGGATGATCGTGCCATTACCCATGGGCGCGCTCACCTGCGCCTGTGGCGCAAGCGGCAGGTCGGCGCGAATCGGAGGATCGGCTGCGGCGGTCATGGCCGGGGGGTGTAGCATGACGCCCCGCCGTGGCGCGAGCGCAAAGGCTTAGGCGGCGGGCTCCGGGTCGGGCTCCATAAGCTTGTGAATATGCACGACAAAATAGCGCATGTGGGCGTTATCGACGGTCCGCTGGGCCGCCCCCCGCCAGGCATCCAGCGCCTCCCGGTAATTGGGGTAGATGCCCACAATATCGAGCCGCGCGAGGTCTTTGAAGGTAATGCCCTCAGCCGAGGTCAACTCACCGCCGAACACCAGATGCAGCAATTGTTTGGGGTCATATTCGGTCGTCATGGTCATCCTCTTGCCAGGTTAACGTGGCGCAGCCTCTCCACCAGCAGCGGGTGCAGCTTGGCCCCGGCTGCAACAACCGAAGGTTGGAGCGTGTCACGCTGATTATAGCGCATCTGTCTGCCCAGATGGGTGGTCACGTGCCCACCGGCCTCCCGCACAATCAGATCGCCCGCCGCCAGGTCCCAGTCCCGTTTGGGGGAAAGGGCCAGCATCGCATCGAACTGCCCGCCGCCTATCAGCGCCAGGCGGTAGGCGATGGAACCGCGCGTCTCAATTTCCATCGGCGGCCAAGGCCGCAGCGGCGGAACGGCCCAGCTCGCATGGCCCAGCATCACCCGGTCCCCCAGCATCCGGCAATGATCCACCTCGTCAACCTGGCTCGCATGGATGGGCGTTCCATTCAGTGCCGCGCCACGCCCGGCGATGGCGGTGAAACATTCCCCGCTGATCGGATTGAACACCACACCCACCACCGGCGCCCCATCACGCACCAGCGCAACCGAAATGGTGAAATGCGGCCGCCCCTTGATAAAGGCAATCGTGCCGTCGATCGGATCGACCACAAACGTATAGTCCGTGGTCAGCCGTTTGAAATCATCTTCGGATTCTTCCGACAGCCAGCCATAATCGGGCCGCGCGCCAGAAAACGCCTCCCGCAAAAATCTATCGACCGCGATATCGGCTTCGGTGACCGGGTTGCCCTTGCTCTTGTCCCATTGCTTGTAATGGCCGCCAAAAAAAGACCGCGTGATTGCCCCGGCCTCGCGCACCGCGCCTTCAATCAATGCAAGGTCTTCACGCGCCTGCAATCTGCATGCCTTCAACACGTAAAGTCGGCGCATTGGTGCCGTAGCGGAAAACAAGATCGTTTGCCGGTGTGAGATTGCGGAACATCTCTTTCATGTTGCTTGCAATCGTCACTTCCGAAACCGGATAGGTGATCTTCCCGTTCTCGATCCAAAAACCCGCCGCGCCCCGGCTGTAATCGCCGGTCACGCCATTCACGCCCATACCCATCAATTCGGTGAGGTAAAATCCCTCT
>DATJDE010000429.1:0-4760 GCA_035497595.1 Rhizomicrobium sp.
GGAAGACCTGAAAACCAAAGGCAATGATTACCTGATGCAGGAAATTGCCGAGCGCGTAAAAACAGAGCCGGTGAAATTCGACTGGTACGCCCAACTGTCAGGGCAGGGCGATGTCATTGACAACCCCTCCGTGGCGTGGCCCGAAACAAACAAGCTCGTGAAACTCGGCACGATCACGCTTTCAACAATCTCCGCCGATCAACCAACCGTCAGCAGGATGACCAGTTTTCAACCTGAAAGATTGCCCAAAGGCATAGACGCCGCAGACCCCATGCTTGACGCGCGCCAGGCCGCCTATCCGCTGTCGTTCCACCACCGCCAATAAACACAAACGCAAACGGGCCAGTTCGCAGGTTACCTGCGAACTGGCCCAAACACTTTTTCAAATGCCGCCTTCATCGCCACATCCGCATCCGCCATCGTCACAGGCAGACCAAGATCGGCAAGGCTGGTCACCCCATGCTCGCGAATCCCGCATGGCACGATGCCATCAAAATGCGACAGGTCAGGCTCAACATTCAACGACACGCCATGAAACGTCACCCAGCGCCGCACGCGCACGCCAATGGCGGCAATCTTGTCTTCGCGCGCGCCACGCACCACCCAAATCCCTACACGCCCCTCGCGCCGCTCGCCTTTCACATTGAACTGCGCCAGCGTTTGAATGAGCCACTCCTCAAGATCATGCACAAAGCGGCGCACATCCTTGGTTCGCCGCGAAAGATCGAGCATCACATAGCCCACGCGCTGCCCCGGCCCGTGATAGGTGAATTGCCCACCACGCCCCGTCTGGAACACCGGAAAACGCCTGTCGATCAGATCGACCTCGTTGGCGCTGGTCCCTGCCGTGTAGATCGGGGGGTGTTCCACCAGCCAAACGAGTTCATCGGCCTCGCCTGCGGCAATCTTCTGCGCCCGCTCTTCCATAAAGCTGACCGCTTCGGGATAGGGCAGCAGCCCCGGCCGCACGATCCATTCCGGCGATTTTAACTCGCCGGAAACCGTAATCGGTGAAGGATGCGCGGGCAGATCAGTCATAGCAGGGTCATGTCCTCCAATATCGAAGGCGTCAAGGTTGAGATTTCGGTCGTTCTGGGCCGTTCCGTTATCCCGATGCACCAATTGCTGCGCATGGGCCGCGGCGCGGTGATCGAGCTTGATTCGCGTCAGGAAGACGCGGTGACCGTGCTGGCCAACGACCGGCCCGTCGCCAAAGGCGAAATTGTCATCCACGGCGACAAGATCGGGGTCTCCATCACCGAACTCCTGCGAACCTATCAATAGAACATTTTATCGCTGTGAAATAATTTATTCTCCACTCATTCCTTGCATTTTAGGGGGGCGGTGCGTACTTCTTCTAACAAGCCTCACTTCCTGAGGTCAGAGGAATTCATGCTCCCCATCGTCATCAATCCTGCCCTGACAGCTGTCGGCCTGACCGGTGCGGGAGAAGGCTGGCACCGCCGCCAGGAGATGCTGGAGCAAGCAGGAATAACCCCCCTGATACTGACCCCAGAGGCCGCGCTGACAGCATTACCGCCGCTCGCCATCCTTTTCGTGGCAGGGCTCGATCAGGCCACCTCAGCGCGTTTGGCTGAGACCGCGCGCAAAGCCCGCGTGCTGGTCAATGTGGAAGATGTGCCCGACCTTTGCGATTTCCATGTCCCGGCCACCGTGCGCCGGGGCGACCTGCTGCTGACGGTTTCGACAGGTGGCAAAGCACCGGGCCTGTCCCGCATCCTGCGCGAATGGCTGGAAACCCGCTTCGGCGGGGAGTGGACCGCCCGGCTGGACGATCTGAGCACCGCCCGCACGGGCTGGCGGGACGATGGCCTGTCCCCACCCCAGGTCTCCCAGAACACGCGCGATCTTGTCGCCCGCAAGGCATGGCTGTCATGAGCGGCGCCACAGTTACCGTGATCGACCGGACGCGGGGCCTTTCGCCCCATGCCTTCGACCGCGCCTCCACCACCGGCATGGACCCGGCAATGGCCGCAAAACTCGCTGCCCTGCAAAGTGCGGCCCAGGGGCGCGATGCCAGCGGAATCCTCGAACTGGCGCTGACAGGCGAGTTTGCGGGAAAATCCGCCGTGGTGTCGTCCTTCGGCTCGGAATCGGTGGTGCTGCTGCATCTGGTGGCCCAGATCGACCCCTCCGCCCCGGTGATTTTTCTAAATACCGGAAAACTATTCGGCGAAACCCTGCGCTATCGCGACCGCCTGCAAGATCTGCTTGGCCTCACCGATCTGCGCTCCATCGGCCCCGACCCTGCGGACCGTGCCAAACTCGATCCCGAAGGCACGCTGTGGTCCCAAAGCACCGATGCCTGCTGCAATTTCCGCAAAGTGCTGCCGCTCAAACGCGCGCTGGAAGGCTTCAATGCCCAGATCACCGGCCGCAAACGCTTCCAGACCAACGCCCGCCTGCAAATGGAGCCGGTGGAGTTCTTTGAAGGCCGCTTCCGCTTTAACCCGCTGACCGAATGGACCCTGGCGGATATTCACGCCTATATGGCCAAATACGACCTCCCGGCCCACCCGCTGGTGGAAGACGGCTACCCCTCCATAGGCTGCATGCCCTGCACCCGCCGCGTCCTGTCGGGCGAAAGCTACCGCGATGGCCGCTGGTCCGGGCTGGATAAAGACGAATGCGGCATCCACACCGGCGTAGACGGCGAAGGCATCTGATCCAAATCGCCTCAAGGCACAAAAGGGCGCAACAGACGCTTCCCATTCGCGAAAGCCTTTGCTACACCCCGCCGCCTACCTGATTACCTAGACATTGTGCGGTCGTGGCGGAACGGTAGACGCGCTAGCTTGAGGTGCTAGTAGGGCAACCTGTGGAAGTTCGAGTCTTCTCGACCGCACCAATTCCTTCCGGCACCCGAATTATGCTATGCTCCTAACGTGAGCTGAGGGCGCGCGTCGCTCAGACGTGTTTCTCGCCCGATGCCTTTGGCAAAGGGGGAATGTCGGTGAAAAATCCAGTTCTCACCATCTTGGCTTGCGGAATGCTTTGGTGCGGCCCCGCGCAGGCGCAAGACGCTGCAATGGCGCCAGCCCATCAGTTCATCAATGCTCTCAACGCCGGAGATTCCAAAACCGCCGCCGCGGCGCATCAGTCCAGCGTGGCGATCATAGACGAGTTCGCGCCCTATCACTGGAACACCTTCGATGCGTGGCTTAGATCTTTCGAGGCGAGCAATAAAAAGTACAAAGTCACAGATGCGCGCCTCACCCTGTCTGCGCCCACGACAAGCATGGTGGACGACACCTTCGCCTATGAAGTCGTCCCCAGCACCATCAACGGCCGGATGGATGGCAAACCTCTTGTGGAGAAGGGCATCTTCACCTTTGCCATGGTGAAGACTGCGGGAGGCTGGCGCATCGCCTCCTGGGCTTGGGCGAAGCAATAGCCGCCAGTCGAAATACACCCCCACGCGGCGCCTGAATGTGCCTCGTGACTACATCGCAAAATCTGCAATCAGTAATGACAGTTGCGTGCTTGTTAACCAAAAATAAACCTGTATGAGCGGCATGGCATGAAACATGCTTGGTTACGCAGCACAGGCTTTTTCGCGTAAGTTCGTACCTTAGAGGGAATGATTTTATGAAACTCAATTCGTTCGCCACTGCGTTTTTCGGCGGTTTCCTGGCGGTCACTGCGCTGTCTACCACGGCACTGGCTGGCCCGACTTACACGTTCGGCGTCAGCGAGGGCACGCAGGCAGCGGATGTCGGCCTCATCACGATCACCCAGAGCAGTGCCAACTCCGTCATCGTGAATGTGAACCTGCAATCCGGCTACGGCTTCCTCAACACTGGCGGGCCTCACACCCCGTTTGCTTTCCAGCTTGCCGGCTCCGGGACACTCAGTGTCTCCTTCTCCTCGCCTCTGAATGGAGTCTATCCCGACGGCACATTCAGCTTGAACACCGCCGGTGGCAGCAATACGCCATACGGTTCCTTCAATGTCGCGATCGACAGCTCGGCAGGTAACGGCTCTGGCAAAGCCTTTTACAACGACCTGGTGTTCACGCTGACCCGCACAGGCACCCTCGACACAAGCGACTTTGTGCAGAACGCGAGCGGTGCGTATTTCTCAGCCGATCTCACCGATGGCAGCAGCACAGGCGCACAAGCCTGGAAAGGCCGGATCACCCTGGATGTGCCGCCCCCCAATACCGTGCCTGAGCCGCTGACTCTGGCGCTGTTTGGCGCAGGCCTCGCCGGGCTGGCCGCAACACGCCGCCGTCGCAAAGCCTGATCTATAGAGCACACTTCAAAAAGCCGCTCACCGCGAGGTGGGCGGCTTTTCTGTTGCACGGCTTCGATCCTCAGCCCCGTGAAGCGGGACATGCTGACACCCTTGCCAGCAGTGAAAATAGGCTAGACTGAGTCCCGAGAAACATCGGCGCTCCGTCATGATCCCCAACAGCTACCCCACCCTCGATTTCGACCTCGGTGACACCGCCGACATGCTGCGCGATTCCGTGCGCAGCTTCACGTCGGACCACATCACCCCCCGCGCGGACGAGATCGACAAATCCAACACCTTCCCCCGCGAGCTGTGGCCCGAACTCGGCAAGCTCGGTGTCCTCGGCGTGACGGTGGAGGAAGAATATGGCGGGGCAGGGCTCGGCTATCTCGAACATGTCGTGGCGATGGAAGAAATCAGCCGTGGCTCGGCCAGCATCGGCCTGTCTTACGGTGCGCACTCAAACCTCTGCGTCAACCAGATCCGCCGCAACGGCAGCGAGG
>DATJDE010000430.1:0-4799 GCA_035497595.1 Rhizomicrobium sp.
CGGAACGGGCGCGGGCGCTGATCGCTGCGCAGCCGCGCCATGATGGTGCGCGCGACGTGACGCCCCTGCTGCTTGGCCGCGGGCGCGATACCTGGCACAGGCGCGCCATGCCAGGCATTGATCGTCGCGGTATCGCCAATCACAAAAATCTCCTTGTGGCCGGTAACGCTTAAATCGGCTTCCACCTTGATGCGGCGCGCGCGGTCAGCCTCTGCATCCAGCCAAGTGGCGGCGGACGAGGCTTGAACACCCGCCGCCCAGATGATTGTTCGCGCCCGCAATCTAGCGCCATTGAACATCACACCGTCCGCATCACACTCCCGCACCGGCTGGCCGAGCTGGACCTCGACGCCAAGCTTTTCCAACGCGCGACAGGCATAGGCCGAAAGGCTCTCGGTGAAACTCGGCAGCACGCGCGGGCCTGCCTCAATCAGAACCACGCGCGCGGCACGCGTGTCGAAATTGCGAAAATCCGCTCGCAGGTTCTGATGCGCAAGTTCGGCGATGGTTCCGGCCAGTTCGACGCCGGTGGGGCCACCGCCAATAATCACGAATGTCAGCAGCGCCGCACGCTTCTCGGAATCTGGCTCGCGCTCCGCCATTTCAAAGGCAAGCAGGATCTTGCCGCGAATGTTGGTCGCATCTTCCAGCGTCTTGAGGCCGGGGGCATGTGCTGCCCACTCATCATGGCCGAAATAGGCATGGCGCGCGCCGGTGGCAAGCACCAATGTGTCGTAAGCAATCGCCTCTCCCCCATCGAGAAGAACCATGTGTGCCACCTTGTCGATGCCGGTCACGGCGGCAAGCAATGTCGTCACATCTTTTCGTCTGCGCAAGAGATGGCGAATGGGCCAGGCGATTTCGGACGGCGCCAACGATGCGGTGGCGGCTTGATACAGCAGCGGCTGAAACAGATGATGGTTGCGCCGATCGATAACGGTGATGCGAACCCCCGCCAAACGATGCGCGACCTCAAGGCCGCCAAACCCACCGCCTACGATTACAACGTGATGAGAAGAAGATGCCAACGCCTTGTGCCCTGCCGCTGCGGACACACCCTATCACAGGGGGCTATCGAAGTGCGAACCGCGCGAAGGACGGTACGATCCGCCCTTCGCTGGCCGACAGGAACGTACTATCCACCAAGCCCGAGGCTGATGGTGGCAAAGGGGCCGTGAAACCCTACGGTGGTGCGGCGCGCATTCTCGATGCCGCCGTCCAGCGCGCCGAAATAGAAGTCCCCGCGATAGCCCATGCTGAACTTCGCGTTGGTATAGCGCATCGATACGCCCGCAAAACCGCCGATGTTTGGCGAGACGACAGAACGCGAACGGTTATGCGTATCCGAACGCTTGTTCTCGGATTGGTATTGCCCGAACTTCACCACATCGCCGTGCTTGCAGCCTGCGGTTCCAAAAATCGCTTTGAACCCGCCATAGCAAAGATAGCTTTCGGTCGTGTGCGTTTCACCCTTCACCTTTTGCCGCCCAAAGAGCAGCGCGCCCGTTGCGCCCCAATCGAATGTCAATTCCGCGGAATCCTCATGTCCCGCAATCGGCGTTGATCCGGTCCACGACAGGCTCGGCCCTACGCCCTGGAAGCTGCGCGTTTCGGCAATCTGTCCCGTATAGGTGTGATGATACTTTGGACGCAGCTTTTGCGGTGTGACATGGCTGATCGGAACACCGATAATCGTTGCTTCCGCGCTGGAGGTGAACTGCGCCATGCGCACGCCCAGCCCCATTGTTGAGTTGCCGCCCCATATCCCAAGGCCGACATCCTTCCCCACCTGAAAATCGATGACTGCATGGCGCTCTCTATTCTTGGCGCGCGAAGTTAGAAATACGCCTGGACTTTGGGGGATCCAGGTGCGCGTTGCGCTGACACCCAGATGCCCCGTAACTGGAATTGGTGTCGGCGTTTCGTGGGATTCCTTTGCACCGTTGGACCGGCCAAACCGCACCGCTGCGGAAAACGTCCAGTCGCTGCCGTGCGGCGTAAAGGCGATTTTGGCCTCGCCGTCAACGCCATAACGCGCAGGGCGTTGCACAGCCACCGGTGAAACAAAATTGAATTGATCGAATACCGGCATGAAGTACGGGTTGTAACGCTCTACGCCCCTGTCGATACGTTCCAACTGGCCGCCCAATTCCACCCAGACGGTGGGCCGGTCGCTATCTTCCGCCGCGTGCGCCTGTTGAAACAGGAGCGGCACAGATGTCAGCGCCGCTGCGCAAACGGTGCTCAACAAAGACCAGCGGAAGCCGCGATCGCTCCCATGTGCAACGATCAGTTCACTCATCGGCGTCCCCCGTCGGAATTGTGTTTTTCGAATGAATTATTTTGTGCATGGACATCGCGCTCACCAGTTCTTTGTGAGACGGATGCCGATCAGCTTCGGATCGGTCAGGAAGACGTTGGTGGTCAGGCCAGAATCATCGCTGTTGAGAAAGGTGCCGGTGATCGCCGTCGCGCTGAACACATTCTTGTCATAGAGCATCACCTGCCAGCCGTTCTGACTGGTGAGGATCACGGCGAGATTGACTGTCGAATAGCCGCGCAGGCGATCATAAGGGTTATCGTTGAACACGCGCGCCCAGGAATAATCCTGCCAGTAATAATCCGCCCGCAGCGTTCCAGCCCAGCTGGAGGTCAACGGCATGGAATATTGCGCGCCTGCCGAAAGCGTGAGCGGCGGCGCATTGGGAAGCGCGTTGCCGCCCAGATCCTTGTCAAAGCCTTCGCCATTATTGGGCGCGGTTAGCGGATTATAGCCAGGGTAATTTGGAATGGGATTGTTCAGATGATCCAGCTTGTTGGCTGGGTCATAGGCTTTAAGCGTTACCGGATCGACATGGAGATTATAGGCATATCCACAAGCCGCTGCTCCGGGATTGCCCTGCCCTGAAAATGGAATTGCCATCAACTGCGCCACGACATATTTCGGCATGACACAGTTTGAGGCTTGGGTAACGAATGGCTTCATCACCATCCAGTCCGAGTTTCCCGCCGTGCGATCCATCAGATCGACAGCCTTCATGCCGTCAGCGATCCTCGTTTTCTGCCATCCACCGGCAAAATTGAAACGCAGACCCGGCATGGGTTCATAAGTGGATTCCAGTTCGATGCCCCTCACCGTGGCATCGAAGTTCAGATTGATTGATGTGCGGTCCACGATTTCAGATATCTGATAGGCTTTGTAATCGTAATAAAACGCGCTGGCGTTAAATGTGAGCGCGCCATCCAGCAACTTGTTTTTGGTGCCCAGTTCAAACGCATCGATAAATTCTGGCTTGAAGGTCAGCGGGTGAATGGGATTGCCAACCGTCGAACCATCGCTGGCATAGGTCAGCAGAACAGCGCCGGGAGGGTTCGCACCGCCTGCCTTGTAGCCGTGTGCAAATGAGCCATAGACAAGCGTCTGGTCGGTGAAGTCGAGTTTGGGCGACCAGTTGGCTACCAGCCGGCCAGTGAATTGATCCCAGTTCTGGTTGACGACACCGGTGGACGGGTAGCCATAGCCCTGCGCGATCAACTCGCTTGGGAAATTGGTGAAGTGCTTGCGGTCTTTGGTGTAACGCAAGCCTGCTGTCACTTTCACATCGTCCAGCACGTCATAATTCGCTTCACCAAACGCGGCGTAGGAATTGAGTGTGTAGGGATTTTGACTAAGAAAATAGTTGTGTCCCTGATCGTTCAGGCTGGTCACCGGATTGGGGTCCATATAGATGCAGGTCTGCGTCGGGATTCCGCCACCTTGTGATGGAATTGGCAGCCTGTAGCCGCTCTTGGTGTTCGTTCCCGTCAGACATTCGTGATGGTCTGTCACACCCGGAACGTATGGGGTATTCGCCAATACCGCGTTTGCGCCACCATTGTTTGAGAGCGTGTAAATCGACAGCGTGTTGAAGAATACGTAGTAGTTTTCCTTCGTTTCATAATGCAAATAGTTGGCGCCGAGGCTGAAGTTGAAGGCGCTGGAGAAATTCGTGGTCAGCCGAACTTCCTGATTAAACTGCCAGGCATGTTCGTAAGACATGTCCATAGCCACCAGCCTGTCCGAACAGCCAAGCTGCGGATCGCAGAACACGCCGTCGTCTGAGATCATATCTTTCTTTTTTGCGGTCGGAATGAATATTCCGGGCTGCGTGTTGAATCGGTTGAAATCCTGCGTGGAATACATGGAGTCCTGATTGAACCCCGTCTGTGACGTGAACATCAGGCTTGGCGAGAGCGCGTAGTCAGCCAGAAATTCCACCGTGTCGTTCTTTGCCCGGTATGTCGGGTTAAGCGCGGATTCAATGACGCGCAGATTGGTGGATTGAATGGTGTTGGCGTAGGGGTTTGCATCCGGCTTAATAGCGCCCGCAACCCCCGCCGCAGTCAGATAAGGCAGAGCATAGGCATATGGTACCTGAAATGCTTCCGGCGCATAAAGAGAGGTCGCCTTGCAACCCTGGCTGACCATCCCCTGCCCCACACCAAACGCGCCGTTGCCGCCAGCAGTGAACTCGGTTTTCGGTACCGTTACGCCATTGATCGTTTCTGGTGGCGTATCGGTTTTGCACAATTGCTTGGCGCTGCGGATACGATCGTCATTTTCGGAAAAATGTTCCCAGATCAGATAGGTCTGAAGGTTCTCAGCCGGCTTCCAACCCACCGTGATGCGCCCCGACCACAGATCGCGTCCATCAATCCGCTTTTCCGTCACCGAATTGTAGGAATAGCCTTGCCGCTTGGTCCATTCCCCGGCAAGACGGATGGAGACCCGATCATCCACAATCGGCAGATTGAGCATC
>DATJDE010000431.1:0-2789 GCA_035497595.1 Rhizomicrobium sp.
TGATCCGCGCGGTTTAAGGAAACAAAAAAGGCCCCGATCTGCATCGGGGCCTTTCGCATTCTGTGACGCCGGGTTTAGCGGCGGTCGCCCATCAGGCGCATCAACATGATGAACAGGTTGATGAAGTCCAGATACAGGGCCAGCGCGCCCATGATCGCGCCGCGGCCAGAGGCCGTGCCGTCCATGTTCGGCGAATACATGTCTTTGATCTTCTGCGTGTCATAGGCGGTGAGGCCCGTGAAGATCAGCACGCCGACGACCGAGATGATGAACTGCAACATCGAGGACTGGAAGAACATGCCCACCAGCGACGCGATGATAAGCCCGATCAAGCCCATGAACAGGAACGAGCCCATGCCGGTCAGATCGCGCTTGGTGGTATAGCCCCACAGGCTCATGCCGCCGAACATCGCCGCGGTGATGAAGAACACCTGCGCGACGCTTGCACCGGTATAAAGCAGCAGGAACGGCGCCAGCGAAACGCCCATCAGCGTGGCATAGCCCCAAAAGGTCATCTGGGCGGCTTGCACGCTCATCTTGTTGATGCGGAAGGAGAGCAGCAGCACCAGCCCGATCGGGGCGAACAGCGCCACCCAGCCCAGCATGGAGAGGCTGGGCACACCTTGCGCCGACACCTGGAAAAACAGCGCGCGGATTGGCGCCACGCTGGCCACGATCCAAGCACTGATCCCGGTCAGCACAAGGCCGGACAGCATGTAGTTGTAAACCCGCAGCATGTGGGCTCGCAGCCCGGCATCGTATAGATCCGCCGTCGTCGAGGGGGCTCTGAGCACCGGGTTGTTGTAGTCAGCCATAATTCAATAATCCTCCTGGCGACCGCTTGGGCCGTACTGGCCTAATATCGGTTGGCTCTGCTTCCAGTTCAAGGCTCGCTGACACTAAATTTTGCCTGTTAAAACAGATGTATATCAACGATCAACGGCGAAGTTCCCGCGCTGGCCGGCCCGCCAGCGCCACAAAGCCGCCAATCAGACCCATGAAAAGCGTTGCCGCCCCGCCGCCCAGCACGGTCAGAAGCGCAGTGGTTGTGTCGAACACGAAGGACACGTTAAAAATCTGCCGGGCCACGATGGCGGCGGCCAGCGTACCCGTTCCCAGCGCCAGAAGGCCGGTCACCACACCCAGCAGCCCATATTCCAGCACATAGACCCCGGCGATTCGCCACCGCGTGGCCCCCAGCACCTTGAGCACGGTGGATTCATAAAGCCGCGCCCGCTGGCCCGAGGCGATGGCCCCTGCCAGCACCAGCAGCCCGGCCAGAATGGTGAGCAGGCTGGCCGCCCGTACCCCAAGGCTGAGCTGTTGCAGCAGCCCGTTCACCTCGGCAATCGCATCCTTCACCCGCACGGCGGAGACATTGGGAAAGGCATCGGTCACAGCGCGATAAACCCGGTTCTCATCCCCCGGCGGCACCCGCACGGTGGCGAGAAAAGAATGGGGCGCCTTGTCGATAAGGCCGGGTGAAAGCACCAGCACGAAATTCTGCCGCCCGCTGGCAAAGTTCACATTGCGCAAATTGGCAATCCGCCCCTCAATCTCGCGGCCCAGCACGTTGAGGGTGAGGCTGTCCCCGATTTTGAGCCCCATGCCTTTTGCCAGTGCCGCGTCGAACGAGATCAGCGTTGGCCCGCGATAGTCAGGCGCCCACCATGTCCCTTCGGTAATATCGCTGCCCGGCGGCGGGGTGGCGGCATAGGTGATGCCGCGATCCCCGTTGATCGCCCATTTCACGTCCTTCGCCACCTGCGCAAGGCGCGCGGGCACGCCGTTAAGCGCAACGATCCGCCCACGGATCATCGGGGTACGGCGATAATCTTTCGCGGCGGGAAAGCTGGCAATGGTTTTGTCGAACGCTTCAGCTTCCCCCTGTTGAATATCGACAAAGAAAAAGCTGGGCGCGGTGGAGGGCAGGCTGTCTGCCACCTGCGCAGAAATGGTCCGGTCCAGCAGTGCAACGGTGGTCAGCAAAGTGAGGCCCAGCCCAAGGGCTGTGACAACGGCGGTGGTGTGCGCGCCGGGCCGTGTGAGGTTGGCCAGCGCCAGGCGCAAACGTGGCCCGCGCGGGCGCGGCAGGCGGCGCAAGACAAGGCGCAACCCTTCGGCGATCAGGCGCAAGAGCACCAGTGCCGCCGCAATGCCGCCCAGAAATTGCAGCGCGAACAGCGGCGCGGGCGCAAGCACAAAGGCAAGCCCCACAATGCCAGCACCCGCAACGCCAGCCGCCAGCAGATAAGGCCAGCGCCCCTGACGTGTGCTGCGTGCAACCGTATCGCGGAACAGATTGGCAGGCAGAATTTCCCGCGCCCGCGCCAGCGGCGGAATGCCAAACGCCGCCGCTGACAGCAGGCCAAACAACGCCGCGAGCCACAACGGCGTCGCATAAAGCCGAAACGCGACCGGAATAGGCAGCGCATCGCCGAAGAAATGCGCAAAGACAAAGGGCAGGGCGGCCCCGAGGGTAAGGCCAATCACCACGGCAAGCGCGGCAATGGCCATCACCTGCGCGAAGAACAGCAAAAAGATCAGCCCACCATCGGCGCCCAGCGCTTTCAAAATCGCAATGTCGGCGCGCTTGCGTTCCAGAAACGCCGAAATAGCTTGGCCCGCACCAACCCCGCCCACCGCGAGCACAGTCAGCCCGACCAGCGTGAGAAACATGGTAATCTGGGCAATGAAATTACTGGTGCCCGGCGTTGCGTTGTTGCGATCTGAAATTTCCCAACCCGCATCGGGAAAGCGGGCCAGCGCCTCAGCCTTGAAACCGGCAG
>DATJDE010000432.1:0-4328 GCA_035497595.1 Rhizomicrobium sp.
CATTGTAATTGCCGATGGTGGCGGAAGCCTTCACCGCATACTTGTCATCAGCCTTTTTGCTGATGAAATTAACAAGACCACCTGCCGCGTTTTTGCCATAGAGCGTGCCTTGCGGACCGCGTAAGACTTCGATGCGTTCGAGGTTATAGGCATCAATATCTGCAAGCCCGCCGCGCCCTGCATAGACGCCATCCATAAACACCACAACGGAAGGGTCGCCGCCCGCATTCTGGCTGATGCCTTCGGCGCTGCCGATACCGCGGATGGAAAGGTTGAGTTCGGCAGGCGTAAACGCGGTCGCCGTAAAGCCCGGCGTGCGCATGGCAATGTCGCCAATCGTTTCGATATGGCTTTTTTCGAGGTCCTGCGCACTGAAGGCGGTGAGGGACAGCGGCGTGCGCTGCGCATCCTGCTCAACCTTTTGCGCCGTCACGATGACGGTTTCGATTCCGATATCTTGGGCCTGTGCGACCGCTGGGGCCACCAATGAAAGGCCCAGTATGGCTGCCGATGCCTTTAGCGCAGTGCGCGTGCGTGACATAATCAATCCTCCGCTCCAATTGAAATTTAGTTAGCGTTCTAACTATCAGGTCGAGCGCATCGCGTATAGGAATCTGACGATTTGGGGCTGGCGCAATATGCGTGCGTTTTTCCAATAAACCCGCGCTTAAAGGGCAGTCTTGGTGCTATCGGACTGTTCAAGAGCCGCATGATTTTTGAGAACTGTGGTTTGTGGGTCACGTCTCGTTGTCGCATCCGGGCGCTGCGTTGGTGTTGCCCGCGTTGTTTGTTGACTTGTTAACTACGGGCCGGGTCCATTGCGTGATGGTCAAAAGAACAAAAACGTGGATGAAAATCGGGGCGGCGGCGCTGGGTGTTGCCGGTGCGCTTGCGGCGGTCGGGCTTGGCTATGCACTGGCGCAGGCCTGGTTCAGCACCACGCCGCCAGAGCGACTCGAGGTTGCGCTGGACGCGCTGCCGCTCAAGGCCGCGAAGGCGAAGCCTGCCGTGGTCAAACAGCCGCCTGCGCATGTTGCCAGGGCACAGCTGGCCGCGCCCGCTCCCCTTGAACAGACATTGGCAGCCATCCCCGCCGAGCCTGTTCGTGCCATCGTTCCGGGAAAACCCGCCATCGCCATCGTGATTGATGATCTTGGTGCCGATCTGGCTGGCACGCGCCGCACCATGGCGTTGCCCAACGCGGTGACGATGGCGTTTCTGCCTTATCCCGCTAAAACGCCGGAGCTGTCTTACGATGCATTTAACGCAGGCCATGAAATCCTTCTGCACATGCCCATGGCGCCCAAGAGCGCGCGTTACGATCCCGGCCCCAACGCGCTGCACGTGGACATGCCGAAGGAAGAGGTAGAGCGCCGCGTGTTATGGGCCTTGAGCCGGGTGCCGCAGGCCATTGGGCTCAACAATCATGAGGGGAGCTGGTTCACTAGCGATCACAAGGCGCTGATCCCGGTGATGGATATTCTCGCCCAGAAAAAACTGTTCTTTCTGGATTCGCGCACCACGGCGCAATCCAAGGGCGTCAAACTCGCGCGCGCCGCCAATGTGCCGGTGGCCGGACGTGACGTCTTCATTGACGATACCGTGTCGGCGGAGGCGATTGCCCACCAACTCGGCGTGATCGAAACTGTGGCGCAGCGCAAAGGCCTCGCCATCGCCATCGGCCATCCGCATCGCCAGACCCTGGCGGCGCTGGAAGCGTGGATTCCGGCAGTTGAAAAACAGGGCTATGAGTTGATCCCGCTGAGTGAGGCGATCAGGCGGCGCAATGCGGCGTCACTGGCCTCGGCGGCTCAGTGAGGCATAGCGCACCGCTTCATCGGCAGCCGCCATCAGCGCGCGGGCCTTGTTCACCGTCTCCTGCACCTCGGCTTCGGGGTCGCTGTCGGCGACCACACCGCCGCCCGCCTGCACATACATGGTGCCGTCTTTGACAAGGGCGGTGCGCAGCACGATGCAGGTATCCATCGTCCCGTCGGCGGCGAAATAGCCGACCGCGCCAGCATAGACAGCGCCGCGTTTCACCTTTTCAAACTCATCGATGATCTGCATGGCGCGGATTTTCGGCGCGCCCGACAGCGTGCCCGCGGGCAGCCCTGCGGCCAGCGCGTCAATCGCATCCAGCCCGTCTCTGAGCTTGCCTTCGACGTTGGAGACCAGATGCATCACATGGCTGTAGCGTTCGATGAAGAAGCTATCGGTCACCTTCACCGTGCCGGTGGCGGAAACGCGGCCCACGTCGTTGCGGCCCAGATCGAGCAACATCAGATGTTCGGCCCGTTCTTTCGGATCGGCCATCAATTCATCGGCCAGCGCCTGATCTTCTGCCGCCGTGATTCCGCGTTTGCGCGTGCCCGCAATCGGGCGAATGGTCACCACGCCATCACGCAAGCGCACCAGAATTTCCGGGCTCGACCCGACGATGGAGAAACCGGGGAATGCAAGGTGATAGAGAAAGGGCGAAGGGTTCAGCCGCCTGAGCGCCCGGTAGAGCGAGAAAGGCGGCAGCGTGAACGGCTTGCTGAACCGCTGGCTCGGCACCACCTGAAAAATATCGCCCGCACGGATATACTCTTTGGCGCGCGCGACAATGGACAGATATTCGTCATGCGTGGTGTTTGAATCCACCGCCGATAGTGCCGGAAGATCTTCCGGCACGGGCGGGGAGGCCGGGGCAGGCCGTTCCAGGTCGGCCACCGCATCGCTCAACCGTTCACAGCCGCGCGCATAAGCGGCGCGCGCATCAACACCCGCCTCCGGCCAGACGGGCGTGACAATGATGATCTCATCTTTGATCGTGTCGAAAATTGCCGTGATCGTCGGGCGGATCAAGATCGCATCCGGCAGGTTCAGCGGATCGGGCGGGGGCGGGCCGAGCCGCTCGATCAACCGCACCGTGTCATAGCCGAGATAGCCGAACAGCCCCACCGCCATCGGCGGCAGCTCCGGCGGCAACGCCATCTGCGTTTCGCCAAACAGCTTGCGCAAGGATTCGAGCGGCTTGTCGGCAAGCTCTGCGGGTACAAAGGCGTTGGCATCGCTGCGCGCTTTGCGGTTGATCTGCGCCTTGCCATCGACACAGCGCCAGATCAGATCGGGTTTCAACCCGATGATGGAATAGCGGCCCCGCGCTTCGCCGCCTTGCACGCTTTCCAGCAGAAAAGCATTGTCGCGGCCTTCACCGAGTTTCAGAAAGGCTGAGACCGGTGTTTCCAGATCGGCGATCAGGCGTGTGTAGAGCGCCTGAGGCTGGCCATTCTGGTAGACCCGCGCAAAGGCATCGAATTCAGGATGGGTTGCCATCTGCTGCTCAAGAGCCTTCGCCAGTCACCTGGTTAACGCGGTCCTGATTGATGCGCGAGCCCTGTTTCTTCAACGCGGCAGCCGCAAGCGATAAAGTGAGATCGCTGCCCATTTCCGCGCCCGCGCGTTTCACGCCTTCGACGAATTGCGGGTTTTCAGTCGGCGGCGGCAGATGCAGAACGCTGGTGGTCACGGCGACGACCATGCCATCGCCACTGACGTCGGGGCCATAAACGCCGACAGCAACAGGCTTGCTGAACAATGCGGCGCTCAGCGCAGGCGAGAACGTGGTGCCCGGCAGGCTGCGTTGCAGACCGGGGCTCTTGCGTACCGTCGCGCCCACAGCTTTTGCGGCGGCGGTGATGTTGCCATCCTTCGTCACTTGCGCGGCCAGTGCTTTTGCCTTGGCGTCGAGCCGCTGATGGCGTTGCTGCGCGGTCCATTCGTCGGTGGCGGCTGTGCGCACCTCGGCCAGCGGCTTCAGCTTGGGCGGCGTCAGGCCATCGACTTTGATGGCATAATAATTGGTGATTTTGGTCTGGAAGGGTTCGCCTTCTTCGCCAACTTCGGCTTGCCGAATTTGGGCGAGAAGATCGGGATCATCCGGCAGGTCGGCCTTGCTGCCATCCGGCGTTAGCCCCCTGGAATCGACGGCCGCCAGATGCACCACACGCATGCCCGCTTTTTTAGCGGCGTCGGCCAGCGCGTCGCCGCTGTCCATCGCTTCCTGATAGGCATTGGCGATATCGACAAGCATGCTCCCCGCAAGCTGGGTCTGCACGGTCTTGGTCAATTCGTCCTTCACCTCGGCCAGCGTCTTGTCTGCACCGGGGGTGATTTTCGTCACCCGCATCAGCACCCAGCCGAACGGCCCTTTGACGGGCGCGGACACAGTATTTTCGGCCAATGCAAAGGCAGCCTTGCCACGGGCCGCGTCGAGCGCGGCTTCGGTTTGCGTGCCGATGGACAATTCATTTGCCGCAAGCCCGCGTTTCTTGCCGATTTGC
>DATJDE010000433.1:0-1587 GCA_035497595.1 Rhizomicrobium sp.
CGGCCAGGGCTTTGACAAAGATTTAAGTGGCAACGAATTACCCAACGCACCGCCTTTCACGGTGTCCGCGGGCGCGCAATACAGCATACCCCTGACGTCTGAATGGGCCGGTACGTTGCGCGGGGATTATTACTGGCAGGATTATTCCTGGGCGCGCGTGTTCAATTCCAATCCCTACGATCGGTTGCGCGGCTATTCCAGCGTGAACCTAGCCATCATCCTCACCAGCCAGTCCGGCTGGCAGGTGATGCTCTATGACAAGAATGTGTTCAACACGACGGCCATCACCGGCACATTCCTGAACAGCGATGACAGCGGATTAACAACCAACGTGTTTTTGACCGATCCAAAACTGATCGGCATTCGCGTCACGAAAAATTGGTGAGGGGGATATTATGCGTGAATTGATCGCAACACGGGCAAGCCGCCATACTCTGCGCCACCAGCTCTTGTCTTCGGCAGCGGCGGCAGCGTTCATCGCTCTCGTCCATGTCACAGGCCCCGCACATGCTGCGGACTGTGAGCGCCCCACTGTCTGGATCGAGCTTGGCGGCCAGTTGGAACGCGTGAACGGGCAGGGTGAACCGTTCGCACCGGATTTCACGAAAACCTTTGCCGATAGCTCCGCCTTCCTCTCCGGCTCGCCGATCACGTCGCAAAGAGCCCCGCGTTACAGCAAAGGGCTGGAAGGCAAGATCACCTTTGCACCCAAAGGGTCCGATTGGGTGTTCTCCGCGTCCCTGCTCTATGGCCGCGCCAACGGCAACAAACGGGTGCATCAGCAAACGGCAGGAATCTATTTGCCTCCGGATTCCCTGATACGGATGATTTTCCCGACCCGCGACATCCATCCGATCAGGGCCTACTCGGATGTTCGTTCAAACGTATCGGAAAGCCATGCGATTGTTGATTTCAAGGCAGGCAAAGATGTGGGTATCGGTACCGCCGGATCGTCCATAATCTCTTTCGGCACGCGGGTTGCGCAATTCACCTCCGACAGAAAAACCCAGATCTACGCACGGCCTGAAGTCAATCTCTATGGAGGTCTTGGAAAATACTGGACCAATTTCGTAGCCGATGGAAAAAGCGAGCGCAGCTTTCGCGGCATCGGCCCCTCTGTTTCGTGGGAAGGCGAAACCACCATTGCAGGGAACGCAGATGCAGCCGTCACCTTCGATTGGGGCGTCGCCGCAGCGCTGTTGTTCGGGCGGCAGAAGGCAGATGTTTCCCAAAGCACGCTCGCGTCCAAATTCGAGCAATATCAATTCAACTATCCCAACAAAATCGTATACGACAATGCGCCTACGCCCTCGGTGCGCCGCAAATCCGTCGTCGTGCCAAATCTCGGCGGCTTCGCCGGTCTCTCCATGCGTTACACCAATGCCAAAGTCAGCCTTGGCTATCGCGGTGATTTCTTCTTCGGCGCCATGGACACCGGCATCAACCACCGCAAAACCGAAACCGCCAGTTTCCACGGCCCCTTCGCGACCATCAGCATTGGTCTCGGCGGTTAAGCATGTAACACGGCCCCGATCCACCATCGGGGCCGTCAATGAAAGTCCCGCGATTTTAACACCACGCGCACAT
>DATJDE010000434.1:0-3235 GCA_035497595.1 Rhizomicrobium sp.
ACATGGCCTTCCGTTAGCGTGACGCGCACGCCTTTGCCCAGCGTCTCCACGTCGAAAGCGGTGCCGGTGGCGATGACACGGCGGCCATTGGCTTCCACGATGAAGGGGCGGGCCTTGTTTTTCTCGACCTGGAAATAGGCCTGGCCGTGGTTGAGATGGATCAGCCGCGTTTTCTTGCTGAAGGTGACGGTGATTTGCGAGGCGGCATCGACATCCACCCGCGAATTGTCGGCCAGGGTGACGACGCGGCGTTCGGCGATCTGGGTGGTGTAGATTTCGTGCGCGGGTTTCAGCAGCCAATAGCCGCCTGCTCCCAGCACGCCGAGAATGAGGCAGGCTGCCAGTGCGTGCGGCCACAGGTTGGGCATGCGCTCGGCAAGATGCCAGCGGCCGCGCGCGGTGTTGCGCGCATCGGCTAAAGCTGCCTGACGCAGGGTGACCATTTCGGGTTCGGCGGCGTGGATGCCCATCGCCTCCCACAGCGAGGAGACTTTGGCGAAGGCTTCGGCGTGGCGCGGATCTGCCTCCAGCCAATCGCGGAAGGCGCGGGTGAGGGCAGGCTTTTCGTCCACGCGCACTTCGTTCAGGCGGGTGAACCAGTGGGCCGCACTGTCGAACAGGGCGTCGTTGGTTTCGGCGGAATTGCGCGTGCTCATGGCCGCCCCACGGTTTTGGCCAGATGGGCGAGGGATTTGGTGATGTGCTGTTCCACGGCGCTGACCGAGATGCCGTAGAACGACGCGATGTCTTCGCACTTCATCTGTTCCAGACGGCGCAGGATGAAGATGTTGCGGGTTTTCTCGCTCAGGGTGGCAAGCGCGTCCATGACCCGTTTTAGTTCGACCTTCGCTTCCAAGACGCGCTCGGGCGTTGGCTCCCCAGCTATGGGGCCGGTGTCATCCGGCATAAGGGCCACCAGCGGGCCGTGGGCATGGGCGCGGCGTGCCCGATCGCGCAGGAGGTTGACCGCGGTCTGGAAGATGAAGGCTTCGATGTTGCGGATTTCGGTGGCGGGGTCGAGGCGGGAAAGACGCAAGAAAACATCATGCGTCAGGTCTTCGGCATCGGCATGCTGGCGGGTGCGGCGCAGGAAATAGGCATAGAGTGCCGGGCGATAACGATCGAACAGCTCACGCGAGGCCAAGCCGCCCGAGGCCATACTGCCAGGAGACTGCGGCGATTGCGGTGTGCTTTCCCCGGCCTGTGCCATGCGCCCCCTGACTTTGCCTTTTAACCGGGGCGGTGGGCCCCTGCCAGCAAAGACGCAGCAAACCGCTCCATCCCCAGCCGGGCGGGGCATTTTTTAAGGTCGCGTGGGATAGTAAAATCTGCTGTCATGGCTGACAGGCTCATGGGGTTGATAACAATATGAATTTTTGTGTTCGCGGCGTTGTGGCAGTGGCCGCGCTTGTTCTGTTTGCTGGCCCCGTAGCGGCAGGTACGCCGCCGGAAGATTTTGTGCAGCGCAGTGTCGACCGGGGTGTCGCCATTATGAAGGACAGCACGCTTTCGACGGCTGAGCGCCGGGCGCAGGTGGAAGCGCTGCTGGGCACGGTGATGAACACGCGCAAGCTGGCGCTGTTCTGCCTGGGCAAGGCGGGGGCGACGGCCTCCCCCGCCGATATTGATGCTTTTACCGCGGCGTTCACGGCGTTCACCAAGGCCAAATACAGCGCGCAACTGGGCGGCTATGGCGGGCAATCGCTCAAGGTGACGGGATCGGTGGCGCGCGGGCCGGGAGATTCGGTGGTGACGGCGGTGCTGGTGCCGCCGTCTGGCGTGGCAGATCCGGACCCGATCAAGGTGCTGTTTCGTGTGCTGGGCGAAGGTGATCAGCTTGGCGTGGTGGATGCCAGCATTGTGGGCGTGTGGTTTGGCATGGCGCAGCGCGACGATATTCAGGGTTACCTTGCCACGCACAACAATGATGTGGCGGCGCTGACGGCGCGCATGGTGCAGATGACGGCGGATTTGAATGCCGGGGCGACGCGGTAGTTATTTTTTGGCGACCGTTTTGTCGATCCAGTTTGCGATGTCGTTCAGCACGACAGCACGATCCAGATCGCGCAGCAGCATGTGATAGCCGTTGGGGTATTTGTGAACGGTGGCGCGCGTGCCCAGTTGCGCGATCATGTCTTTGGTCGGTTTGGCGGGGATGATCTGATCTTTGGCGCCGTAGACGATTAATATGGGCGCGGTTGTGGTGATATGGGCGGGGGCGCGGCGCGCGGCGTCCATCAGGTTGACCAGACCCCATATGGAATCGGAACGGGTTTTCTTCTGGAACAGCGGGTCGCGCGAAATGGCCCGCAGCATTTCGATATTGTCGGAGGGCCAGATTTTGAGGCCTTTGCCCGAGAGGGTCATCGACGGGAGAAGGTGGGCTGCGGCCCATAGGGCCACGCGATAGGACAGCGGCATGTCTGCGCGCGACCAGACGCCGGGGGCGACCAGGATGACGCCATCGAGCTTGGGCGCAGGTGTGGTTGCGAGAGACGACAGCACCACCGCGCCGCCCATGCTTTCGCCCAGACCGAAGACCGGCAGGCCGGGATGGCCCGCCCGCACCAGATCGACAAAGGTTTTGAAATCGGTGCGCAAGGCATCGCCGCCGGGCCACAGGCCGGGATTGGGGGCGGCGCCAAAGCTGCGCTGGTCATAGGCGATGACGCTGATGCCCTGTTCGGCCAGAACGGGCGCGGGGAGCGCGAAGGCGTTGGAATAATCGCTCATGCCGTGCAGCGCGACGATGATGGCTTTGGGGGTTTTCGCGGGCCAGCGGCGGACGGGCAGTTTCAGACCATCATGGGTGACGAAGGCTTCGGTGGTGAGCGCGGGCGGCACGGTCTCAGCCCCGTGCGGCGCGAGCGTGGGCGCGCAGGCCGCCATCAGGCTGACAGCACATGCCGCACACGCTTGCGCAAATAAGGAAGCAGCTCTTCGCCAAACCATGGATTGTTTTTCAGCCAGGCATTGTTGCGCCACGACGGATGCGGCAACGGAATATAGCGTGGTGTGAAGCTGCGCCAAGCCCGCACGGTTTCGGTCATATTCTCGCGGGCGCGCGGGCCGAGATAGCGCTTCTGTGCGTAGCCGCCGATCAACAGCGTGAGTGGGGGCTCGCCCAGAAGTTCGAACAATCTTGGATGCCAGGCGGGGGCGCATTCCTTGCGGGGCGGCAGATCGCTGCCATGGGCGTTGTAGCCCGGAAAGCAGAAGCCCATGCCGACGATGG
>DATJDE010000435.1:0-6660 GCA_035497595.1 Rhizomicrobium sp.
GTGGATGTACAAGGAAAAATTCTGGAATACCACCCGCCGCAACACCTGCGCTTTACCTGGCGCGTGGAGTGGATCGAGGCAATGCGCCACCTGCCTGACAGCATCGTGTCCTACCGGATAGAGCGTGCAGGCGAAGGCGTGGTGCGATTCACGATGACGGAAGAACATCCCGAGCCGATAGACGCTCGCCTCCTTGAAGGCGGCCGTTCCGGTTGGCCGTTGATCCTGAGTGGGCTGAAAACGGTACTGGAGACCGGAAAAATGTTTCAAGCCGATCCACCCGCGCCCCCACAAGCCATGCTGGATTATCTCGCGGAGCTCAAGAAATGAACACGTCGAAATTTGTATATGTCACCTACATCCGCACCACGCCGGAAGACCTGTGGAAGGCGTTGATCACACCGCAATTCCAGAAACAATACTGGTTCGGTGCATCCCAATCGAGTGACTGGACGGTTGGTTCGGCGTGGGAAATGCGCATGCCGGATGGCAAGCTCGGTGACAGCGGCGAAATTCTCCAGAGTGATCCACCACATCGGCTGGTCATCAAATGGCGCGTCGAGCATACGGAAGAAATGCGCGCCGAAGGCTACCTGAATGTCAGCTTTGATCTTCTGGCGATGGGTGGAAGCGTAAAACTCACCGTCGTGACCGACGGCTTCAAGCCTGGCTCCGTGATTCAACCGAATATGGAGGAAGGATGGGCGCTGCTGTTGTCCAATCTCAAAACACTGCTTGAAACCGGTCACCCCCTCGAACTTTCCGTATAGCCCAGCTACTTCTGACAGCTTGAGCAATAAAAGGTTGAGCGCCCCGCCTGCACAATGCGTTTGATCTTGCCTGTGCAGCCATCACTGGAGCAGGGCTCGCCCTCGCGGTCATACACGCGAAACTGATGCTGGAAATAGCCAAGGCTGCCATCGGGCTGCGCATGGTCGCGCAAGGTCGAACCGCCAGCCTTGATGGCGTCTTTGAGAACGGCCTTTATAGTATCGACCAACGGCCCGATTTTTGCGGCTTGCACCTTGGCGGCAAGCCGCGTGGGTGAAATATGCGCCAGGAACAGCGCCTCGCAGACATATATATTGCCCAACCCAGCCACCACGCGCTGATCAAGCAGGGCGGATTTGATCGGCGTGCGTTTGCCCGTGAGCGCCGCCTTCAACCGGGCGGCGTCGAAGGACCTTGAAAGTGGCTCCGGCCCTAACCCTTTGAACAGGGGATCATCGTCCAGCGTGTCGCTCTTGGTCAGGGTCATCAGGCCGAAACGCCTGTGATCGGAAAAGACGATCCGGGCCGGGGCATCGGTCTCGAAAATGACGTGGTCGTGTTTGCCATTTCCCGCCTCGGGCGGTGGGATGGAATGGGCAAAGGCGCCCGGCACCTTGCCTGAATCTTTGGCATGAATCGCCATGCGCCCGCTCATGCCCAGATGAATGACCAGCGTTTCCCCGTCATCCAGGTCCGCCAGCAGATATTTTGCCCGGCGCCACAATCGCATGATTTTGCGGCCCGTCAGCCGCTGAGCAAAATTTGGGGGAAAGGGGCGGCGCAGGTCGGCTCTACGTGTTACGACCTTGGTGAACCTGAAGCCCGCCATCACGGGTTCAAGCCCCCGCCGCACGGTTTCGACTTCGGGCAATTCAGGCATAGTGGCTCTCCCAGTCCGGCAATGCTGCCGCATCGCGGGTGAGCTGGACAGTGGTGTAAGGTCACGGCCATGAGCGTTCCAAACAAAACCGCGTCCTTCGGCTTCCGCGAGGTGCCCGAGGATCAGAAGGAAGACCTGGTCGGGGAGGTCTTTACCTCTGTCGCCAACCGCTACGACCTGATGAACGACCTGATGAGCGGGGGCGTCCATCGGTTGTGGAAGGATGCCTTCGTCGATTGGCTGAACCCCCAGCCCGGTATGCGCGTGCTGGATGTGGCCGGTGGAACGGGCGACATCGCGCTGCGCATCGCCAAACGCGCCAAGGCGAGGGGCGGGGAGGCGGAGGTGGTGATCTGCGATATCAACGCCGCGATGCTGAACGAAGGCCTGAAGCGTAGTGATATATTGGGGGCAGGGGCCATCCGCTGGGTGTGCGGCAATGCTGAGTGCCTGCCCGTGCCCGATGCCAGCATGGATGCCTATACAATCGCCTTCGGCATCCGCAACGTGACCCATATCGATAAGGCGCTGGCCGAAGCCCGGCGGGTACTAAGGCCGGGTGGGCGTTTCATGTGTCTGGAATTCAGCCGGGTCGAAGCCCCCATTCTGGATACGCTGTATGATCAATATTCCTTCAAGATCTTGCCGCGCATCGGCCAGATGGTGGCGGGCGATGCGGATGCCTATCGTTACCTCGCCGAAAGCATCCGCAAATTCCCACCGCAGGCGACCTTCGCGAAGATGATACGCGATGCCGGGCTGTCACAGGTGAAATATCGCAATTTCATGGGTGGCATCGCGGCCATGCATTCGGGCTGGCGGATTTGATGCTGCGCATGTTCACCGACATAGCGCGGTTGTGGCACGCGGCCCGCACACTTGCGCGGCATGATGCGCTGTTGCCCCAAGAGTTCGCCGATCAGATGCCGCTATCGCTGAAGGCCGCGCGCTGGATTTTTGGCGGCGGCCAAACCGCGCGCGCGGAAGGCACGCCCGGCCTGCGCCTTGCAAAGGCTTTGGAAAGTCTCGGCCCCGCTTACATCAAACTCGGGCAGGTGCTGGCAACACGCCCTGATATGGTGGGCGATGACGTAGCGGCGGCGCTGGTGTCCCTGCAGGATCGTTTGCCGCCCTTCTCGATAGAGGTCGCAAGGGCCGCGGTTGCGGACCGCTTGGGCGTGCCGCTCGAACAGGCGTTTTCGTCCTTCTCCGGCCCAATCGCCGCGGCGTCCATCGCCCAGGTGCACCGCGCCGAAACCACCGATGATCCGCCGCGCAGCGTGGCGGTGAAAGTGTTGCGCCCCGGTGTCGCCAAAGAGTTCATGGCCGATGTCGCAGCCTTTGCCTTTGCAGCGCGTGTCGCCGAACGCGTGTCCAAGGAAGCACGTCGCCTGCGCCCGATGGCGGTGGTGGATACGCTGGCAAACTCCACCGCGCTCGAACTCGATTTGCGCATGGAAGCGGCTGCGGCGTCCGAGCTTGCTGAAAGAACGCGCAATGATCACAATTTCCGTGTGCCGGTGGTGGATTGGAACCGCACGCAGGAAAAAATCCTGACAACCGAATGGATCGACGGCATCCCCATCCGCGATACCGCGCTATTGGTGGAAGCAGGCCACGATCCAAAAAAACTTGCGCAAACGATCATCCGCTGTTTTCTGACACAGGCGCTGCGGGATGGTTTTTTCCATGCCGACATGCACCAGGGAAATCTGTTCGTCGATGAGGCCGGGCGGCTGGTTGCGGTGGATTTTGGCATCATGGGGCGGCTCGATCCGCCGATGCGGCGCTTCATGGCCGAAACACTGGCGGGATTCCTGGCGAAGGATTATCGGCGTATTGCCGAAGTTCATTTCGAATATGGCTTCGTGCCAGCCCACCACCCGATCGATACATTCGCGCAGGCTTTGCGCGCGGTGGGCGAGCCGATTTTCGGGCGGCTGGCGCGCGATGTCTCCATGGCGCGGCTGTTGCAACAGCTTTTCGATACGACCCGCCGTTTCGACATGCAGCTTCAACCCCAACTGGTGCTGCTGCAAAAGACCATGATGGTGGTCGAAGGCGTGGCGCGCGGGCTCGATCCCGATTTCGATATCTGGGAAGCCTCCCGCCCGGTGATGGAAGACTGGATGATCGAACAGATCGGCCCGCAAACCCGGCTGCGGGAAGCGGCCAGCGGGTTTGGCGCCATCGGCAAGCTTGCGCACAGCCTTCCGATCTTTTTGCGCAACGCCGAAACCCTTTCCAACATGCTCGAAGGCGGCGGCCTTAGGCTGCACCCCGATACGACGCGCGCGCTAGCTGAGGCCCAGCTTCAGCGCACGCGCCATGTCCGCGCCGCCATCTGGCTGGCCGCGATGGCGTTGGTCGTGATAGCGGTAGCCGTTACGCTGCATTGACCATCGTCAATCCGGCGCGCGGCCGTGTCAGAAAGTAGAACCGTGTGGTCATCGCGGCGGCGGCCACCAGCAACGCGAAGGCAAGCCCGATCCAGATGCCGGTGCCCTTCATGTCGAAGGTAACGCCCAGCAGATAGCAAACCGGAAACCCTGCCACCCAGTAACACAGGCCCGCAATCCACATCGGCGCGCGCGCATCTTTCAGCCCGCGCAAGGTCAGTGCGCCAACCACCTGCAATCCGTCAAACACCTGAAACGCCGCCGCGAGGTAGAGGAAACTCACCACAAGCGCGATGGTTTTGGTGCTGGTCGTCGAGGACGCGAAATAGAAATTCGCGATGGTGTGGGCGAACAGCGCGATCACAATGGCGAAGACAAACATGCACACCGCGCCAACCGTCATGGCCGTATAGCCTGCGCGTCGCACAGCTGCGGAATCGCCCGCACCGGCTGCCAATCCCACACGCACCGTCGCCGCCATCGCAATGCCCAGCGGCACCATAAAGGTGATAGAGGCGACGTTCAGCGCGATCTGATGGGCGGCGACATATTCAGTGCCAAAGGTGCCCATGATCAGCATCGTCGCATTGAACAACATTGCTTCGAAGATCATCGTCAGCCCGATGGGGATGCCCAGTCGGAAAAGTTCTTTCAGCTTTCCCCAATCCACCCGGTGAAAGCGGCGGAAGATGCGAAAAACGCGCAAAGCTGGCGTGGCGTAGACCACCCCAACCATCGCAAAAAAGCTGAAGGCATAAGAACATGCGCTGGCAATGCCCGCACCCGTCAGGCCAAGCCTCGGCGCGCCGAAATGCCCGAAGATCAGCGTATAGGTGCCAAACAAATTGAACAGCACCGTCAGCCCCATCACAATCAGCGAGGTGTTGGGCCGGTTGAGCGCGGTCGAAAAATTTCGCAGCACCTGAAAGCCGAGCGTGAAGGGCAGGCCAAGACACAGCGGCAAAACAAACTGGCTTGCCGCCAATGCCAGCTCCGGCCTTTGGCCAAACAGCAGCAATAAGGGCTGGGTGCAAAGCAGCAGCCCCGCCAGCGGAAGCCAGAGCAACAGCACAGACCACAGCCCCATGCGCACGACGCCGCGCACCTGGGCGCGATTGTTGGGGTGCGCGCCAACGATATGCGCCACCATGGGCGACACGGCGGCAGCAGGGCCTGTTCCCAACAGCCAACACAAAAAGAACACGGTGTTGCCAAGCCCGGCGCCCGCAAGCGCGACTTCGCTGTAACGGCCCAGCATGACGATATCGGTCGTCATCACCACCATTTGCGCAAGCTGGGTGATGACGAGGGGGCCTGCGAGTTTCATCAACTCGCGGGCTTCCTTCAGCCAACTGTCGGCGCCATCACCTTCGATACGCGCACCGGCTTTTGAAGGATCAATGTCTAGGATCTCGGCCATCAAACGGACTTTACTGTAGGCCCGGCCCACTGGCGCGCTCGAATGGCAGATATAAAAATCCCCTCCGAAGCGCGCTAGCGGGCTCGGGAGGGGTGAATTCTCAGAACGGACGCAAATTTATGCGGCGTTCTCCTCGCGAGCGAATACGGCTTTGCCTCGTCCCGACGGATGGGAAGGTGCGGTGCCGCGAACCATGCACAGGCTGATTTGCATTCCTGGTTCTCGCTTCGAGTTTGCCGACCCCATGTCGGCAAAGGGGAGGCGTGGGTACGCCCGCCTAAAAATGAAGTCAAGCGGGGCCGGATAATCTTCAAACACTGTTGCCTCTCGCCCACATTCTTAAGGTAAGGTTGCTCCGCTAATATTGGAGAACTGCCATGGATTTCACCATTCCCAAGGATGTCACCGATTTGCTCGTGCAAATCGATGCTTTCATCGAACGCGAGATCAAGCCGCTTCAGGAACAGGACGATAACAACCGCTTTTTCGATCACCGCCGCGAATGGGCCCGCACCGATTTTGAAGACCAGGGCCTGCCGCGCCAGGAATGGGAAGAATTGCTGGCCGAAATGCGCCGTCGCGCCGATAAAGCCGGGTTCCTTCGTCTTGCCCTGCCGGAAGAATTTGGCGGGCGGAACATTGGCAATCTTGCCATGGCCATCATCCGCGAACATCTGGCGAAAAAGGGGCTCGGGCTGCACAACGATCTGCAGAACGAATCCTCCGTTGTCGGAAATTTCCCGCAGATTTTGATGTTCCGTGATTTTGGAACCGAGGAACAAAAGAAGGCGCTGTTGCCCGGTATGCTGGCGGGCACCTCGCGGGTGGCCTTTGCCCTGACGGAACCCGATCACGGATCGGATGCGACATGGATGGAAACGCGCGCCGTGAAGGATGGCGCTGGCTGGCGCATCAATGGCGTTAAAATGTGGAACACCGGCGTGCACACCGCCACGCATGACATGGTGTTTTGCCGGACCTCCGGAAAGGATGGCGATGCGCGCGGGCTGACCTGCCTGATTGTGCCGATGGATGCCGAAGGCGTGAAGATCGAAGAATATCTCTGGACCTTCAACATGCCGACCGATCACCCGCGCGTTTCCTTCACCAATGTCTGGGTGCCGGATGGCGAATATCTGGGCGACCCGGAGCGCGGGCTCGAACTTGCCCAGCATTTCGTGCATGAGAAC
>DATJDE010000436.1:0-9551 GCA_035497595.1 Rhizomicrobium sp.
CAGGCACGGCGACCGAGATGGCCATGCAGCGTTCACCGGCTGAGCCGTAGCCTGCACCGATCAACTCGTTCGTTACCTGATCGAGATCGGCATCGGGCATGATGATGGCGTGGTTTTTAGCGCCGCCCATCGCCTGCACGCGTTTTCCGTGCGCGGTGCCGCGCGTATAGACATATTCGGCGATGGCTGTGGAGCCGACGAAGCTGACGGCCTGAATATCCGGGTCTTCCAGGATCGCGTCCACCGCTTCCTTGTCGCCGTTCACCACTTGCAGGACGCCAGCGGGGCCGCCTGCTTCCATGAACAGTTCGGCGAGGCGCAAGGGGACGGACGGGTCTTTCTCGCTTGGCTTGTTGATGAAGCAGTTACCGCACGCAATTGCCACGCCGAACATCCACATCGGGATCATCGCCGGGAAGTTGAACGGGGTGATGCCAGCGACGACGCCAAGCGGCTGACGCATGGAATAGATGTCGATGCCGGGGCCGGCGCCTTCGGTGTATTCGCCCTTTTGCAGATGGGGGATCCCGCAGGCGAACTCGATCACTTCGAGGCCGCGTTGCACATCGCCGCGCGAATCCGCCAGCACCTTACCGTGTTCGGATGAGAGCATGTGGGCCAGCTCGTCCATGTTCTTTTCGACCAGCGCCTTGAAGTTGAACATCACGCGGGCGCGGCGTTGCGGATTGGTGGCAGCCCATCCCGGAAAAGCGGTGAGCGCTGCCTCGACCGCTTTGCGCATTTCGGCGCGGGAGGCGAGCGCGACTTTGGACTGCACCTCGCCGGTGGCGGGGTTGAAGATGTCGTTGAAACGGCCGGAGGTACCTTCGATTTTTTGGCCGTTGATGAAATGGGGAAGCGTGCGCATGTGTTTCGTCCCTTTTTTTCTGCGCCCGACTTAGCATGGGCGCAGAGGCGCGGGGCTGCGATTTCGCACGTTGAACCCTGCAAAAATGCAGCCTATCGTTTGGCCATGCATAATTGGGACGATTTGCGGATATTTCTGGCGGTTGCCCGGCAAGCCTCGCTGCAAGGCGCGGGCGATCTTTTGGGGCTGGACCCCACCACGGTCGGGCGCCGGGTGGCGCGGCTGGAACAGGCGCTCAATTGCAGCCTGATCGCGCGCGGGCGCTCCACGCAATTTCTCACCGGCAATGGCAAGCGGTTGTTCGAGGCGGCGAGCCGGGTGGAAATGGCCAATGAGGCGGTACGCAGCGCTGTGGGCGAGACCGGCAGCGGGGTTGTGCGGATCAGCACCTCGGAAGGTTTTGGCACGGTGATCATTGCGCCTGCCGTCGCCCAACTGGTGGCCAAACGGCCCAAGCTCCAGCTTGAGATTGTGGCGATGCCAGGGTTTTTATCGCCTGCGATGCGCGAGGTGGATATTGCGATCACGGTGGGGCGGCCGGAGGATTCGCGGTTGGAGATTGCCAGGCTCACCGATTACACGCTGGGGCTTTATGCATCGCGCGCCTATCTGGAAAAACGCGGGAGCCCGGATGTGGTGCAGGCGTTACGCCAGCATACGCTGATCGGGTATATTGACGACCTGCTCTATGCCAATGAGCTGCGCTATCTCGATGATGTGCTGCCGGGGTTGAAACCGGCGTTTTCCAGCTCGTCCATCCGCGCGCAGGCTGAGATGATCGAGCGCGGTGTGGGGGTGGGGATTTTGCCCTGTTTCATGGGCGAAGCGGCAGCCGGGCTCACCCGCATTCTGCCGCGTGAGGTTTCGATTACGGGTACGTTCTGGCTGTCCGCACGGCGCGATGTGTTGGAAACAGCGCGCGTGCGGCAGGTCAGAGCATGGGTGGCCGAAACCGTGGCCGCAAAGCGAAGACTGTTGTTGCCGAGCTAGTTCAACGCCTTGACGATTTCTTCCGTCATTTTTTTGGCGTCGGCAAACAGCATCATGGTGTTGTCGCGGAAGAACAGCTCGTTCTCCACGCCCGCATAGCCCGAGCCCATGCCGCGCTTGATGAAGAGGACGGTCTTGGCCTTTTCGACATCGAGGATCGGCATGCCGAAGATCGGCGATTTGGGATCGGTTTTGGCGGACGGGTTGGTCACGTCGTTCGCGCCGATCACATAGGCCACATCGGCCTGCGCGAATTGGGAGTTGATGTCGTCCAGTTCGAACACTTCGTCATAGGGCACATTGGCTTCGGCGAGCAGCACGTTCATGTGGCCGGGCATGCGGCCCGCGACCGGGTGAATGGCGTAGGAGACTTTCACGCCTTCCTTTTTCAGAATGTCGGCCATTTCGCGCACCGCATGCTGGGCCTGCGCCACCGCCATGCCGTAGCCCGGCACGATGATGACGGAACCGGCATTCTTCATGATGAAGGCCGCATCTTCCGCCGAGCCCTGTTTCACGGGGCGGGTTTCGACATGACCGGCAACCGCGCCCGACGTATCGCCGCCGAAGCCGCCGAGGATGACCGAGACGAAGCTGCGGTTCATGGCCTTGCACATGATGTAGGACAGGATCGCGCCCGACGAGCCGACAAGGGCACCGGTGATGATGAGCGCCGAGTTTTCCAGTGTGAAGCCGATGCCTGCGGCTGCCCAACCCGAATAGGAATTGAGCATCGACACCACCACCGGCATGTCTGCGCCGCCGATGGGGATGATGAGCGTGATGCCGAAGATGAAGGCGAGAATGGTGATGGCCCAGAACGCCCAATGCGGCTGGTCCATGGTGAAATAGACGATCAGCGCGACGATGGCCGTGAAGATCAGAAGGTTCAGCACATGGCGCGCAGGCAGCAGGATCGGCGCGCCGGACATGTTGCCATTGAGTTTGGCAAAGGCGATCAGCGAGCCTGAAAAGGTCATGGCACCGATGGCGACGCCGATCGACATTTCGATCAGGCTGTGGATGCGGATGGCGCCGGGTTCGCCGATACCATAAGCGAGCGGGGCGTACATCGCCGAGGCCGCGACCAGCACGGCGGCGAGGCCGACCAGCGAATGGAAGGCGGCGACCAGCTGGGGCATCTCGGTCATCGCGATGCGTTTTGCGATCACCGCGCCGATACCGCCGCCGATGGCGATGCCGCCAAGGATCATCGCCCAGGTGAGCGGATCGGTGACCCCGGTGACGAGCAGTGTCGTCACGATGGCGATGGCCATGCCGATCATGCCGTTGCGGTTGCCCGCGCGGCTGGTGGCGGGAGACGAAAGGCCACGCAGCGCCATGATGAAAAGGACGCCGGAGACGAGATAGGCGACAGCCGCCAGATTTGCGTTCATCGCCCCGCTCATTTGGACTGCCCTGCAATTTGGCTGTTTGAGGCCGCGGGTTTTTCTTTTTTCTTATACATTGCCAGCATCCGGCTGGTGACCAGGAAGCCACCGAAAATGTTCACGGACGCCAGAATCAGCGCGCAGAAGCCGAGCGACTTGGCGATCCAGGTGTCTGCGGTTGTCGCTGTGACGGCGACAGCGATGAGGGCACCGACCACGATCACCGAGGAGATGGCGTTGGTGACACTCATCAGCGGGGTGTGCAGCGCAGGGGTGACGGCCCAGACGACGAAATAGCCGACGAAAATCGCCAGCACGAAAATCGACAGGCGGAAGACAAACGGGTCGATGGCCCCAATCGAAGCGGCTTCCATGATCTTTAGCCTTTCAGCGAGGGGTGAACGAGTTCGCCGTCGCGGGTGAGCCCTGCGCCTTTGACGATGTCGTCTTCCCAATCGAGTGCGAGCGCGCCGGTTTTCTTGTCGACCAGCAGACTCACGAAATTGAACAGGTTGCGCGCATAGAGGCTGGAGGAATCCACCGCCAGACGTGCGGGCAGATTGGTGTAGCCCATCAAGGTGACGCCATGGGCTTCGCTCACTTCGTTCGGCTTGGTGAGCGGGCAGTTGCCGCCCTGCTCGGCGGCCAGATCGACGATGATGGAGCCGGGCTTCATCGTCTTGACCATCTCTTCGCTGACCAGCACCGGCGCCTTGCGGCCCGGGATCAGCGCGGTGGTGATGACGATGTCCTGCTTCTTGATGTGTTCGGCGACGAGGGCTGCCTGTTTGGCCTGATAGTCTTTCGACATTTCCTTGGCATAGCCGCCTGCCGTTTGGGCCTGGGCAAATTCATCGTCCATCACGGCGACGAAGGTGCCGCCAAGTGATTCCACCTGTTCTTTGGTGGCAGGGCGTACGTCGGTTGCCGAGACGATGGCACCGAGGCGTTTGGCGGTGGCGATGGCCTGAAGGCCTGCAACGCCGACCCCCATGATGAAGACGCGGGCGGGGGCGATGGTGCCGGCAGCGGTCATCATCATCGGCATGGCGCGGCCGAACTGGGCGGCGGCGTCGATCACGGCCTTGTAGCCGGCGAGATTGGCCTGGCTGGAGAGCACGTCCATCGACTGGGCGCGGCTGATGCGGGGGAGCAATTCCATCGCAAAAGCGGTGACGCCAGCATTTGCCAGCGCGGTGATGGTATCTTTTTCGGTGAAGGGCGAGAGCAGCGAGGCGAAGACCGCGCCCTTTTTCAGGCTCGCGATTTCATCGGGCTCCGGCCCGCGCACCTTGAACACGATATCGGCATCGGCAAGGGCTGCAGCCGCATTGGCCGCGATGGTTGCGCCAGCGGCCTGATAGTCGCTATCGGCGATTTTGGCATGAGCGCCGGCACCGGATTCGACGCAGACGTCGAGCCCGAGGCCTTTGAGCTTTTTCACCGTTTCTGGCGTGGCGGCAACGCGCGCTTCTCCGGCGCGGCGTTCCTTGAGAATCGCAAGCTTCATCGGATGATTTAATGCGTGCGGAAAATTGCGAGAAACACCATGACCGCCAACAAGCCGATCGTGGACCATTTCGTGAACGCCACGAAGCCTATCCAGGTTTTCTGGTGCCCGCTGATGTCCATGCTGCCGGGCTGGTATCCGTTGTGATCGCTCGCCATGGTTTCGTCCCCTCAAAAGCGGCGGGACTATAGCAAAGGACTTCTCCGAGACAACGCCTTTAACTGCGGCGCAATAAATTAGGGCGCTTTGCGCAGACATGGGCGCGGGTTCGCCGATTCAACCGGGATAAATCGCGCTCTAAATTCGCCGGGTGGGCGTGGAATGTTCCCAATCTGCCAATAACGCCCGCAGGGCCGCAACAAAGGCCAAGGGCTGATCGAGCATGATGTGGTGCTGAGCCTGGGGAATTTCGACCATCGGAGCGGCCCGCCCCAGCAGATTGAACATATATTCCCCGATATCGGGGGGCATCAGGACCGAATGTTCCCCACGGAACACCGCGATTCGGCAGCGCGTTTCACGCAGGCGGGTTGCGGTATCGCCGATGGAAAAGGAGCGCCAGATCGCCGGATCGAATTTCCAGCTGAAGCCCCCTTCGACCGGCTTGAGGGAATGACGGCCCACCCAATCCAGCAGATAGAGGTTTTCGCTGCTCTGGGGCGGCATCAGCCGGAAACGGGCCAGCGCGGCGGCTATTGTAGGGTAGACATTATGGGGTCTGATGGGCCGATCGGGCGGGCCGCCTTGCCGCCCCGGCGGATTGACCGGGGAATCCACAATCACAGTGCCGAACAGCCGCTCACCATAGAGCGCGCCCGTGAGCATGGTGACAAAGCCGCCAAAACTGTGGGCCACGATCACGGGAGGCTCGCCGCCTGTAAACATGCCGGAATCGGCGCAGACCGCGAGCTGTTCTTCTGCAAACAGCTCCATCGAATAGGCGCTGCGCCAGTCGGAATCGCCCATGCCTGAGAAATCCATCGCCGCCACGTTATAGTCACGGGCGAGGAAGGGGGCGATGAAGCTCCACCAATAGGCGTGGGCAGCATTGCCGTGCACCAGCAACAGGCCGGGGCGGGTGCGATCACCCCAGCGCAGATAGTGGATGCGCGCGCCCTTCACCTCCACGAAATGCGATTCAGGCTCTTGGGCCACCGTGTCGGTGAACCATTGCGGGGCGTCCGGCGTGCGGCCTTCAAAGGTGGCCAGCGGGCCAATGAGCGGCGCACGGGCGTACATTTCGCGCACCGCTTCGGGCGGGGGGCCGGGTAAAGGCGGCAGAGGGGGCGTATCGTTCATTGGGCAAATGTGCATGACGGCGGTGGGCTGCTCAAGTCTGGCCCGGAAGGCGCCATTCAGGCCAGCCATTCCATCCAGCTTCCATGGGGATGGGCAGAGGCCAGCACACGCTCTTCGCGCACGCCATCGTGATAGCGGATCAGGCTGAGGACATAGCGCGTCGTATCTTCGGCTTCGAAAGACAGGCGCCAGACGGGGCGGCGCACACCTGCCATGGTCAAAATGTCGTCCAGCGTCTGACGCATCTCGCGGCTGAACTGATAGAGCGCGATGGTGTGATAGACGCAGACGGGCTCATCTTCCGGCATCGCACGCAAGGCGGCCGGCAGCAGCGCCAGGCCATCGCCTTGGCGAATTTCGGGTGCCTGGCCGCGAAACAGCTCGATCGCCCGGTCGAGCCGCTGAAGGCGGGAGACCTGATCGGGCCAGATCAGCGCACGCAACCAGTCGCGATCATCATCGTTGGACAGATCCACGGGGTTGAGTTCGAGGCCGAGCCTGCGGCGCACGTTTGGCACGGGGCCGGTCGGGGGCAGGCTGTCTCCGCGCAGTTCGCAATCGATCACCAGCGGCGCGCCCGGCTGGATCGCCGCGCGTTCCACGCCGTTTTGGCAATAGCGCACGCCATAATGATCCCAGATCAGGTTGAGGCCCGCGCTGGGGCCGATTTCGATCAGGTTCAGCGGTGTGCCCGCCATCTCGGCGGCCAGGCTTTGAAAGCCGGGGTGGAGCAAGGCTGAGCGGCCCACTTCGTTGGTGTTGGTCACACGGGCGGCGACCAGCCTTTCGATCTCTGCGCGGTTAGCGGCCACGAAATCGCAGAAAGCGGGAAAAGGATCGCCCGCGGCGGCGGGGCCATCATTCAAATCGGGATAAAAGGCACGCAGAGGGTGGCTTGCGCCGCGCAGCAGAAGAAAATGCACCGCGCCGAACAGGAGATTGGCATGGGGCTGGCCTTTGCGTGCGCGCGCGGCGATTGCACGCAAGGCTTCATTTTGCGCCACACCATCGGCCAGACGGCCATAGAGTTCAGAGCCGGTGCGCCGCGCCTCCGCGGCAAAAAATTCCCAGTAATCGATGGCGTCTTTCGGCATGGCGGGGCCGCTCATCTAAATCTTTAGCTATCGTTCACCATAAACGGCCAGTGCCTGTTTCCACAGGCAAATTCTGTCGCAAAGTGAGACCCTTAAACCCGACTTTACCTTTACCGGACATGATGCGCCTAACATCTGGGAAGACTATGGCGCAAACAATTCTCATCGTCGACGACGACCCCGTCCAACGCAGGCTGCTCGAAGCCGCGATTTCACGCTCGGGCATGTCGGTGGTGACCGCCCCCGGCGGGCAGCCCGCCCTCGATATTTTGAGCGGGCCGCGCGGGGAACAATTTGCGCTGGTGCTGCTCGATCTGGTGATGCCCGACATTGATGGGCTGACGGTGCTGACGCGGCTGCGCGCGGCGGGCAACGAATTGCCCGTGATCGTGCTCACCGCCAAGGGCGGGATTGATTCCGCCGTGGATGCGATGCGGGCGGGCGCCAATGATTTTCTGGTCAAGCCTGCAAGCCCCGAACGGATTGCAGTCTCGATCCGCAATGCGCTGACCATCGGTACGCTCTCGGGCGAAGTCACCCGGCTGAAAAAGCGCCAGGAAAACCGGCTGCTGTTTGACGATCTGATCGGGCGCAGTTCGGAAATGCGGCAGGTGTTCCGCCTGGGGCAACGCGCCGCGCAATCCAATATTCCGATTCTGATCGAAGGCGAATCCGGCGTTGGCAAGGAATTGATCGCACGCGCGATTCAAGGCTCGTCCGAACGTTCGGGCAAACCATTTGTGACGGTGAATTGCGGCGCCATTCCGGAAAACCTCGTGGAATCGATTTTATTCGGACATGAGAAGGGTTCGTTCACCGGCGCCACCGACAAGCACCTTGGCAAATTTCAGGAAGCCAATGGCGGCACGCTGTTTCTGGACGAAGTCGGCGAGCTGCGCATCGACATGCAGGTGAAACTGCTGCGGGCGTTGCAGGAAGGCGAGATCGATCCGGTTGGTTCCAAGCGGCCGGTGAAGGTTGATGTGCGGATCATGTCGGCCACCAATCGCGATCTGGCGGAACTGACGCGCGACGGGCTGTTTCGCGAGGATCTCTATTACCGGCTCAATGTGTTTCCGATTTTCGTGCCACCGTTGCGCCAGCGGCGCGAGGATGTGGCGGCACTGGCGCGCCATTTCATTGCGCGCTTTGCGGCGGAAGAAAACAAGCCGGTCGCCGGAATGACGCCGGATGCAGGCCAGATGCTGGAAAAATATGACTGGCCGGGCAATGTGCGCCAGTTGGAGAACACCGTGTTTCGCGCGGTGGTGTTGTGTGACGAGACCACGCTCGATATTTGCGATTTTCCGCAGATCGCGGCAGCGATGGGGATCGAGCCATCCAATCGGCGCAGCATGCTGCCAACCTTGCGCCACGACGCACCGACGCGCGGCGGGGCACAGACGTCTTCACCTTATGGCATTCTGGGGGTCGATCCGGCGGGCCATATGCGCAAGCTGGAAGACATTGAATCGGAAATCATCCGCATGGCGATTTCACGCTATGACGGGCACATGTCGGAAGTGGCGCGCAGGCTTGGGATCGGGCGCTCGACGCTCTATCGCAAGCTGAAGGAATTGGGGCTGGAAGAGAGCGATTCCGCGGATGACGAGCGCAAGACGGCGGTTGGCTAGTCGCGCTCCATCCCGAGCGCGCTGAGATAGAGATCCAGGATTGCTTCCTGTTCCTGACGGTCTGCGGTGTCCAGTTTGCGCAGGCGAATAACCGCGCGCATCGCTTTGGTGTCGAAACCTGTGCCTTTGGCCTCGGAATAGACTTCCTTGATGTCGGCGCTGAGGGCGGCGCGTTCTTCTTCCAGTCTTTCGATACGTTCGATGAAAGAACGCAGCTGATCTTTCGCAAAACCTGAATTCGACATCTTGTTCCCGGCCAATCGTAAGGGCGCGGACCCTAGGACGCCCCATCCGCCCAACGCAACGAAGCCGCCAACATTAGCTGTGGGTTTTTTGGGCTCTGGCGAAAGCGGCCTGCTGTTCAGGGGACGCTTCACGCTGGTAGCGGCGTTTCCACTCAGCCGGGGCCATGCCGTAGACGATTTCCCGCGCCTGATCCTTGTCCAGCGCGATGCCCCGTTCAGCGGCGGCTTGCCCATACCAGTCGCCCAGGCAGTTGCGGCAGAACCCGGCCAGGGTCATCAAATCGATGTTCTGCACATCTGTCCGGCTGCGCAAATGAGCGACAAGGCGGCGGAAAGCGGCGGCTTCGAGCTGTTCGCGGGTCTTTTCATCCATGGCGCTCTCTTTGGTGCTGTTCAGGGGACGGGTGAAGTGCAGGCCGGGCGTGCCCAGCTGTGCGAGCGCGTCGTCCAGCACCGGTGCGATACGGGCGGCCAGGGTGTGGGCGTGTTCGTCTGTTCCAATCAGGTCTTGCCTGATCTC
>DATJDE010000437.1:0-2214 GCA_035497595.1 Rhizomicrobium sp.
GTGGAATATGGGAGTCAAACGCCCAATGATTGAAGTATATCACAGCGCGTACGTGAAGCTTGAAGCAGCAATAGTGGACGAATTACATATAAAATTGATGAAAACGGAGGCGGGTTGAAGAATCTTCCTCCCAGCGCATCAGACGCTCTGTCAGTTTGATCTTCGTAAGCGAGGCAGGTTATATTGAAGCAATGAAGGTGCCATTTGGGATAACTACCACTCCTTCTATCTCTATCGTAAAATATGCGAAACAAATAGAAGCACCCCCTCCCATCAATCCCACAAGGGCTAGCGGTCTTGCCAATTAGCAGGGGAGGGCAGCGAGAGGGCAGAAAGCCCTATTTCTTCTTCGCACCAAGCTGATCGCGCCACATCTTGGCAGGCAGTTCGTCCACCGCGCCTTCGGCCATTTGGCCCAGATGAAACGGCCCATATTGCACGCGGATCAGCCGGGCGACCCTGAGGCCGAGGAATTCCATCAGCCGCTTCACTTCGCGGTTTTTGCCTTCCTTCAGGCTCACCGTCGCCCAGGCATACATGCCCTTGGCGCGCTCCAGATCGGCAATCACCGGCTCATATTTCACCCCGTCGATTGTGATGCCTTCGGCCAGCCGGTCCAGATCGGTCTGCGCGACTTTTCCGAACAAACGCACGCGATATTTGCGCACCCAGCCCGCTGCCGGAAGCTCCATCTGCCGCGCCAGCGCGCCATCATTGGTCAGCAGCAAAAGCCCTTCGGAGTTGATGTCCAGCCGCCCGATGGAAACCACGCGCGGCAGATGCTTGGGCAGGTTGTTGAACACCGTCGGCCGGCCTTCGGGGTCGCGATGGCTGGTCACCAGACCCGGCGGCTTGTTGTAGCGCCACAACCGCGTCGTCTCCGGCTCCGCCAGCGGCTTGCCGTCCACCGCCACGACCTGATGCTCGCCCACCCGCACGCCCATGGTGGTGACGGTTGCGCCATCCAGGCTGACGCGGCCCGCGGCAATCAGCTTCTCCGCATCCCGGCGCGAGCACACGCCCGCCCGCGCAATCACCTTGGCAATGCGGTCGCCATCTGTCGTCGGGGCCTGGGCCACGGCTGGCCTCTCGTATGGGTTCGCGCTATCGCGTAGCCTTCACACCGGACCGATGCAATGACCGACCATGATTTCATGGCCCAGGCGATGGGCGAGGCGGCAGCCGCCGCAAGCCGGGGCGAAGTCCCGGTCGGAGCCGTTGTGGTGCTGGATGGCCAAGTCCTGGCCTCGGAAGGCAACCGCATCGTGGAACGCCACGATCCCACCGCCCATGCCGAGATACTGGCCCTGCGCCAGGCCGCCGCCGCCATAAGCAATGAGCGCCTCATCGGCGCCACCCTCTATGTCACCCTCGAACCCTGTGCCATGTGCGCCTGCGCCCTCAGCTTCGCCCGCATCGCCCGGGTGGTATTCGCCGCCGAGGACCCCAAGGGGGGCGCCATCCTCCACGGCCCCCAATTCTTCCACCAACCCACCTGCCACCACCGCCCGGATGTCGCCCGCGCAGGCGACCCCCTGGCCGCCGGCGAAATCCTAAAAGCCTTCTTCCGAGCCCGCCGCCCCTGATCGACTTGGCCCCCGAAATTTGACAGACTGTCAGCAAGCGGGCGGCAAAGTCCGCATGGGGAGCATACGCTTACAAGGAAACCAACATGTCGCTTATCGTCTACGGCGCATCGCTTTCGCCGTTCGTGCGCAAGGTCCGTATCGTACTGGCTGAAAAAGGGCTCGATTACGAGATGGAGCAGGTGAATCCCTTCTCACCTCCGCCGGGCTATGCAGAAATCAGCCCGCTGAAAAAGGTCCCCGCATTCCGCGACACCTCGCTGCCCGAACCCAACACGCTGTCGGATTCATCGGTGATCTGCGATTACCTCGAACATAAATATCCGTCGCCTTCGCTCTACCCCAAAGATCCCTATCAACGTGCCCGCGCCCTGTGGTTCGAGGAATATGCGGATTCATTGGTGGCGCAAACGGTGGCCGGTGGCGTGTTCTTCGAACGCGTGGTGAAAAAGCTGATCGGGCAAAAGACCGATGCCGCGGCCGTGGAAGAAACGCTGGCCACAAAAGTCCCGCCAGTGTTCGACTATCTGGAAGCGCAGATTGCAGATCGCGCATTCATGATTGGTGACACGCTATCGATTGCCGATATTTCCATCGGCACGATGCTGGTCAATTTCTGTCACGCGGG
>DATJDE010000438.1:0-1670 GCA_035497595.1 Rhizomicrobium sp.
ATCCTGGCTTCAATCCGGCAAGCGCGCCAAACGGCGGTGCGGGTTTCAGCAAGGATTTGAGCGGCAATGAATTGCCCAATGCACCGCCCTTCACCGTGTCGTTCGGCGCGCAATACAGCGTGCCCCTCACCCCGGAATGGGCGGGCACCTTGCGGGGGGATTATTACTGGCAGGATTATTCCTGGGCGCGTGTCTTCAACGACCGTCCCTATGATCGCTTGCGTGGCTACACCAATGTCAACCTGACGCTGATCCTCACCAACCAGAATGGTTGGCAGGTGATGCTCTATGACAAGAATGTGTTCAACACGACTTCTATCACTGGCGTGTTCCTCAACAGCGATGACAGCGGTCTGACAACCAACGTCTTCCTGACCGATCCAAAATTGATCGGTATCCGCGTCACGAAGAACTGGTGAGCGCGATGAGAAATAATTTTCAGTGCACTCCACCTGTGATCCTCGGCGAGCACCGCGCGATTGGCGCGCGGTGTGAGGGAGTTCTAGCGACAGCGTATGAACGAACCGGGTGGAAAACACTTAGCGGTATCTCGCACCTGGGTTCCCTTCCCCTTGCGATGCTGACGCATCGCTCGGCCGGGAATGACAGGTTGAGGAAAGTTTTCACGGGGGAATTGAACAATGAGTGAACTCATCACACGGCACACAAGCCGCGCAGATTTCCGTTGGCAGTTATTGGCAACCGCATCTGCGCTGGCGCTATGTGCAACCGCGTCCATCACAACCACAGCCAAAGCGGACGAAGCAGATCGGCCCACTGTCTGGATCGAGCTGGGCGGTCAACTCGAACGGGTGGACGGCACCAACGGGCGCTTCATCGAGCCCTTCATGTTGAAGGCGCCGCTGCCAGCCATTCTGAGCGCGGCCTCTCCGATCGACGCGCAACATTCGCCGCGCTATGGCAAAGGCGGCGAAGCCAGCATCTTATTCACACCAACGGGCACGGACTGGGTGTTTACCGCGGCCCTGCGCTATGGCCGCAGCAATGCGAATCGCACCATTTATGAGAATACGCCCGGCGAATCTTTCTCTTATGTGGATTGGCATGACGGTAAAACCAAGGACCGAATACCAGTTCTGCAGAACTATTCGAACAACCGCGTCAGGATCAGCGAAAGCCACGCTATTCTTGATTTCGCCGTGGGCAAGGATGTGGGGCTCGGCATGTTCGGCCGGGGCGGCGCGTCCACCGTAGATGTCGGCATCCGCTTCGCGCAATTCACCTCGAAAACCGATGCCGCTATCCGCGCTCGGCCGGACGTGACCGGCAAACAGGTTGGAGCCCTGAAATATGAATATAAATTTCACAACTACAATCTGTCGGCCCACAGTGCGCGCAGTTTCCGGGGCATCGGCCCATCTCTGGACTGGAAAGGCTCCGCGCCTTTTGCGGGCGATCCAGATGCGGCGGAATTCACCTTCGATTGGGGCGTGAACGCGGCGGTGCTGTTCGGCCGACAGAAAGCGACGGTCAATCACGACATCACTGCCGATGTTTATGACAAGGCGACCAACCATGTCACCGCCGCCGGAGGAAAGACGCATTATAACCAGCTCTATCATCGCAGTGGGAATAAACCACGCAGCCGTTCCGTCGTCGTGCCGAATGTGGGCGGCTTCGCTGGGATGTCGCTCAAATTTCCCAACGCC
>DATJDE010000439.1:0-3251 GCA_035497595.1 Rhizomicrobium sp.
ACGAATTGCACGCGCTCCATAATTCCAAGCGCGGCGATCTTCTGGCGCTCGCTTTGTCGCGCCTCGCAACCATCGCCCCGCAACACCGCCGTATCGGCCTTTCCGCCACCGTCAAAGACCCCGCGCCCCTACAACGCTTTCTCGTTCCCCAACCGCCAAAGGGCGAAGCGAGATCAGAACTGGTGCTGGGGCAGGGCGGCGCAAAACCGTCCATCGAAATCCTCGCCTCCGATGCCTATGTCCCCTGGGCAGGCCATCTCGCCCATCATTCGATGGCGGAGGTGATGCAGGCGATCAAATCCGCCGTCACCACGCTCGTCTTCGTGAACACCCGCTCGCAAGCCGAACGCACCTTTCAGGAATTGTGGAAGCTCAATGAAGATAACCTCCCCATCGCCCTGCATCACGGCTCTCTCGCGCCCGAACAACGTCGCAAGGTGGAAGCCGCCATGACCAAAGGCGCCCTGCGCGCCGTCGTCTGCACCTCCACGCTCGATCTGGGCATAGATTGGGGCGCGGTGGATCGCGTCATCTGCATCGGCGCCCCCAAAGGCGCCGCCCGCCTGGTGCAGCGAATAGGTCGCGCCAATCACCGGCTCGATGAACCCTCCCAAGCCCTGCTCGTCCCCGCCAACCGCTTCGAAGTGTTGGAGTGCGAAGCTGCACGCGATGCCGTGCTCGCAGGCGAGCTGGATGGCGACCGCCTGAAGCAAGGCAGCCTCGATGTCCTCACCCAGCACATCCTCTGCATCGCCGTCAGCGCACCCTTCAATGCCGATGCGCTCTATCACGAAGTGAAAACCGCATCCTCTTACGCCCATCTGTCACGCAAGGATTTCGACGACGCCGTCGCCTTCGTCGCCACCGGCGGTTACGCGCTGCAAACATACGAACGCTACGCCCGCCTGCGCCGAACCCCGGAAGGTCTGTGGCGCATCGCAACCCCCCGCGTCGCCCAGCAATACCGTCTCAACGCAGGCGTGATCGTCGAAGATCCGATGCTCGAAGTCCGCCTGCAAGGCAAAGGCCGCCCCATCGGCGCCGGTGGTCGCTCCCTCGGCAAGATGGAAGAATATTTTCTGGAAGGCCTCTCCCCCGGCGACACATTCATTTTTTCCGGCCAGGTGCTGCGCTTCGAAGGCATCCGCGAAACCGCCGCCTTCGTCACCCGCACCAAAGATCCAGAAGCGCAAATCCCCTCCTATAATGGCGGCAAGTTCCCGCTCTCCACTTTCCTCGCGGCGCGTGTGCGCGAAATACTGGCCAACCCGAAACAGTGGAAAGTGCTGCCCGATCCGGTGGGCGAATGGCTGCGGATCCAACAGTTCCGTTCCGTCCTGCCAAAACCTGGCGAGCTTCTGGTAGAAACCTTTCCGCGCGGCGCAAAGGAATATCTCGTCTGCTATCCCTTTGAAGGCCGCCTCGCACACCAGACCCTCGGCATGCTGCTGACACGCCGCCTCGAACGCCTGCGCAAACGCCCGCTCGGTTTTGTCGCCAATGAATACGCCCTCGCCATCTGGGCTTTAAGCGACATGAGCCCCCTCAACATGGAACAATTATTCGATGAAGACATGCTGGGCGATGATCTGGATGCCTGGCTCGCCGAATCCGCGCTCTACAAACGCACCTTCCGCACCTGCGCCATTATTTCCGGCCTGATCGAGCGCAAAAGCATCAATGCCGAGAAAACCGGCCGCCAGGTGACATTCTCCTCGGACCTGATCTATGACGTGCTGCGCAGCCATGAGCCCGACCACATCCTCTTACGTGCAACCTATGCAGATGCCGCCTCCGGCCTCTTGGATATCGCGCGTCTGGCCGAGATGTTGAAACGGGTCAAAGGCCATATCGTGCTCAAGCAACTGGATCGCGTGTCCCCGCTCGCGGTCCCGGCCCTGCTGGAAATCAGCAAAGAAATGGTGGCGGGCGAAGCGCATGAAGATCTCTTGCGCGAAACCGAAGACGCTCTGGTGAAAGAGGCAATGCGTGTCTGATCCCCTGCATATCATCGTGAACGAAGAAACCCTGCTGCTCGAAGCGCACGGCGCAGCCGTCTGGCCGTCGCAATCCACCCTCATCGTCTCCGATCTGCATTTCGAAAAAGGCTCGTCCTTCGCACGCCGTGGCCAGATGCTGCCGCCCTATGACACGCTGACAACGCTCGCCCGCCTCGCAGAGCTCATCACCCGCCACGCGCCCAAGCGCGTCATAGCGCTGGGTGACTCCTTTCACGATAGCGATGGCCCAAACCGCCTGCCAACACCCGCGCGTGAAATGCTTGCCAGTTTCATCGCACAAAGCGAATGGATCTGGATCGAGGGCAATCACGATCCGGACCTCCCGCTCTGGCTGGGCGGGCGCGCCACCGGCGCATTGTCTCTCGGCAATCTCACCTTCCGCCACGAACCACAGCCTGGCGATGCGCGCGGCGAAATCGCGGGCCACCTCCACCCGTCCACCACCATCACCCGCAAAGGTCAAACCTTGCGCCGCCGTTGTTTCGTGGGCGATGGCGCGCGTCTGATAATGCCCGCCTTCGGCGCCTTCACCGGTGGTCTCAACGTGCGCGATCAAGCCTTCGCGGCACTGTTCGGTACGTCTTATCTTGCTTATGCACTGGGTGCGCGCCGCGTCTATGCGGTGGCAGGCAACCCTCAACTGGTGCGGCGGAACATGAAAGATGACAGCCAGCCCATAAACGCCGCCATCAATACAGTCGAAAATCCGTAAGCCCAGGGAAACTCGCGGGAGAAGTTAAACAGCCGCCGCTCCATTCCCGTCTGGTCGACATAAAGCGGCGTCGATTGCGCACTCACCACATTACCGTTGCGGAACAAATAGACCTGCACCGTATATTGCCCGCGCGGCACCGCTGCCGGAACCGGTACCCGCGCGCGAAACAACGTCGGGCTCAAAAATTCCACGCCCCCGGTATTCTCGTTATACAGTCCCTCAATCAATTTGTGCCGCACGAGCGCCTTGCGATAGGGCTCGGCGATTTCGGGGGTGCGCGCCGTTGTGCCTAGCGGGCTCACCTCATCCAGCCCAAGCCCATAACGCTTCAGCGTATCTTGCGGCGCAATCAGCGAAAGCGGCCTTGTGCTCGCCACATAATAATAGCCCGAAATTCCCCGCATCACGACGCCGTGATTATTGATCCAGATTCCCGCAACGCGCTCTTTCTTGCGCACCGTCATCTCGGCATCCGGCCCGCGCACCACCACAACAACATCCAGCGGCCCTGCCGC
>DATJDE010000440.1:0-2765 GCA_035497595.1 Rhizomicrobium sp.
GTTGTTTAGAGGGTGGGTTAAGAGGCTGGTTTAAGCGCTTCTTTGTTCTGGGAATCTTTGGTGGAAACGGGCTTTGTCTTGAGGGTCTATGGCGACTGTCAGGGCTACGCCGTGGGCATCGTCCAGGCGGGTTAGAATGCGGCCGTGGCGGTAGGCCCAGGCGAGGCCCTCGCCGTCTGCGGGGCCTAGCGTTAGGTCTATGGTGTTGTCGTTCTGGCCGAGCATCTCGTCCAGCCGGAGGAGCAGATCGTTCAGGCCTTCGCCGGTGATGGCGGAGGTGGCGATGGCGCTGGTGCCGACGTTTCTTTCTAAAAGCGATACGCGAACTTCGGGCTCTAACAGGTCTATTTTGTTGAGAACTTCGAGGGTGCTGATATGCCCCTCCTCCACGCCCAACTCCTTCAGCACGTCCTGCACATCGGCCTTCTGGGCGTCGCTTTCGTCATGGGCGCTGTCGCGGATGTGGACAATGACATCTGCCTCCAGCACCTCTTCCAGCGTGGCGCGGAAGGCGGCGACCAGTTCGACCGGCAGATCGGCGATGAAGCCCACCGTGTCGGAGAGGATGACCTTTCGCCCGCTTAGGAGCTTGAGGCCGCGCATGGTGGGATCGAGCGTGGCGAACAGCAGGTCTTTGGCCAGCACGTCTGCTTTGGTCAGCGTGTTGAACAGGGTGGATTTGCCGGCATTGGTGTAGCCGACCAGCGCCACCACGGGGAACGGCACGCGCTTTCTGGCGCGGCGTTGCAGGCCGCGGGTGCGTTTGACGCCTTCCAGCTCTTTCTTGATCTTGATGATGCGTTCGCCGATCAGGCGGCGGTCGGTTTCGATCTGGGTTTCGCCGGGGCCGCCGAGGAAGCCGAAGCCGCCGCGTTGCCGCTCCAGATGGGTCCAACTGCGCACCAGGCGGCTGCGCTGATAGGAGAGATGGGCGAGTTCGACTTGCAGGCGCCCTTCGCGTGTTTGAGCGCGTTCGCCGAAAATTTCCAAAATCAGGGCCGTGCGATCCACCACTTTGGTCGCCCATGCTTTTTCCAGATTGCGTTGCTGCACCGGAGAAAGCTGGGCATTGACGATGATAACGGTGGGCTCAAGGGCTCGGGCCTCGGAGGCGATTTCTTCCACCTTGCCGCTGCCCATGAGGGTTGCGGGGGTGGCGCGGGACAGGGGCACCGTGATGCGGGCGATGACATCGAGCCCGATGGCGGCGGTGAGACCCACAGCTTCTGCCAGACGCGCATCAGCATCGCGGCCGCCGCTGGCGCGGCGGGTTTTGGGTTCTATGTGAACGACGAAGGCCGAGCGTTGCTCGGTTGAGCTTACGCCTCGCCGTTCGTCTCTGTGTCCTGGAGCTGAATCGGCCCCAGCGGCATGACTGTCGAGATCGCGTGCTTGTACACCAGTTGCGCCTGGCCGTCCCGGCGGAGAAGCACGCAGAAATTGTCGAACCAAGTGATGTTTCCCTGAAGCTTCACGCCATTGACCAGAAAAATGGTCACCGACGCCTTGCTCTTACGAACCGCGTTTAAAAAAGTGTCCTGCAAATTTTGTTGTTTTTCGCTCATGGGTGAACCCATTTTATAAGTTGCACTCCGCGGCCCCTGCGAAGCAGTTGCCAGCATAGGGCCTTTTATTGCAGGCGCGAAAGGGGCTTAAGGGCGGATTGCCGCCTTTTCGGTGTGGGCTGTGGCCCAATCCTCATAAATCTGTCGAACTTGTCGGGTTAGCGGGCCTGGGGCGCCATCGCCGATCTCGGCCCCGTCGATGCGGACCACCGGCAGGGCCGCGCCTGTGGCCGACGAGATGAACGCTTCCCGCGCGCATCTAGCCTCTGCGGGGGTGAAGCTGCGTTCGACGACTTTGAGTTGATGGACGGCGGCGGCTTCCAGAATGACCCGGCGGGTGACGCCGGGGAGCACCGCATGGCTGAGGGCGCGGGTGATGAGTTCGCCCTGCCCCGTCACAATCCAGGCATTGGCGCTGCTGCCTTCGGTGATGAAGCCATCGCGGTCAACCAGCCAGGCTTCATAGGCGCCTTGTTTGCGGGCATCGGTTTTGGCCAGAAGGTTGGCGAGAAGCTGGGTGGTTTTGATATCGCAGCGGGCCCAGCGTTCATCGGCCGTGGTGACCACGCTTACGCCGTTTGCCATTTTTTGGGCAGCGGCGGTCAGATCTGTTCTGCGGGCTGTGATGATGAGGGTGGGTTTGGCTGGTGTGGCGGGAATGGGGTGATCGCGTCGGAAGGCGCCGCGGGTGATTTGCAGATAGATCAGGCCATCGCGCAATTTGTTGCGGCGTGCGACCTGGCGAAAGATCAGCTTTAGGGCTGCGCGCGACACCGGCATTGCGACACGGATTTCGCGCAAGGAGCGTTCCAGCCGGTCGAGATGTTCGGCTTCATCGTGCAGGGCGCCGCCTACCACCGCCACGACTTCGTAGATGGAATCGCCGAATTGCAGGCCGCGATCTTCGATATGCACGCTGGCATCGGCATGGGGGAGATAGCGGCCGTTGACGTAAGCGATGCGCCCTTGCGGGGCGTGGTGTGGCCAGCGCATCAGTGAGAAACCGCCTTACGCATTGAACATTTGATCCCGCCCCGTCGGGCCAACGCCGAGGGATTTCAGTTTGCGGTGGAGGGCCGAGCGTTCCATGCCGATGAAGGCTGCGGTGCGCGAGATGTTGCCGCCAAAGCGATTGATCTGGGCGAGGAGATAGTCGCGCTCGAAAATCTCGCGCGCTTCACGCAGCGGCATGGAGATAAC
>DATJDE010000441.1:0-6858 GCA_035497595.1 Rhizomicrobium sp.
CACTTCGGCCAGCGGGGTGCCGCGTTTGACCATCGCGGGCTGCACAAGCTGACTGAGACCGAGCGGGGTTTTGCGGGCGATGCCCAGAAGTTTGATGCGATAGCCGAATTCGCGCGCGAATTGGATATCTTCAAATGAGATGTGGCGGATGCCGGTCACGCGCATGTGCGCGAGATCCGGCTTCACACCGAAGGCAAGGCTGGAGAGCAATGCGAGCTTGTGGGCCGTATCGCCGCCGCCGACATCCAGCTCCGGATCGGCTTCGGCAAAGCCGAGGCGTTGGGCTTCGGCCAGCACCTCGGCGAAATCGAGACCGGAGGCTTCCATCTGCGTGAGGATGTAATTGCAGGTGCCGTTGAGGATGCCGCGCACCGTGTGCACGCCATAACCGATAAAGCTTTCGCGCAATGCCTTGACGATGGGGATGCCGCCAGCCGCTGCTGCTTCGAAGCGCAAGGTGACGCCGTTTTCTTCGGCCAACGCGGCAAGTTCGGCACCGTGATAGGCGAGCAGCGCCTTGTTGGCGGTGACGAGGTGTTTTTTTGCACCCAGCGCCGCTTTTGCCAGCGCATAGGCCGGGCCGTCTTCGCCGCCGATCAGTTCGACGATGACATCGGCGTCGGTATTGGCAAGCGAGACAACATCATCCGTCCACGGAATGTCTTCCAGGGCGCAGCCGCGTTTTTTGTTTTTGTCGCGCGCAGCGACTGCCACGATCTGGAAGGTGCAGCCTGCCCGTTCGGCAATTTCGGCACGCCGGTCCGCCAGCGCCAATACAACGCCCGCGCCAACCGTGCCGAGCCCGGCAATGGCAAGTTTCAGCGGTTTCATTTGACGTCTTCCAGAACCTGCTCATTGCTGCGCATGGCCAGAAACTTTTTCACATTGCGCGCGGCCTGCCGGATGCGATGTTCGTTTTCGACCAGCGCGATGCGGACATAGCCTTCGCCATATTCACCGAAGCCGAGGCCCGGCGACACCGCGACCTTGGCGTGGGCCAGCAACTGCTTGGAAAATTCGAGCGAGCCTGCGGCGCGGTGTTGTTCGGGGATGGGCGCCCAGGCGAACATCGAGGCGGACGGTGACGGAATCTCCCAGCCTGCGCGCGCCATTGTATCGACCAGCACATCGCGGCGCGCTTTGTAGATCGCGCGGATTTCGTTGGTGCACTCTTGCGAGCCGTTGAGGGCGGCGGTGGCGGCCACCTGGATCGGCGTATAGGCGCCGTAATCGAGATAGGATTTGATCCGCGCCAGCGCACCGATCAGTTTTTTGTTGCCAGCGGCAAAGCCCATGCGCCAGCCCGGCATTGAATAGGTTTTGCTCAGCGAGTGAAATTCGACCGCGATGTCACGCGCGCCATCCACCTGTAGAATTGAGGGCGGCGGATTGGCGTCGTCAAAATAAATATCGGCATAGGCCAAATCGGACAGAACCCAAATCTCGTGCTTCTTCGCAAAGGCGATGACGTCTTTATAAAAATCCAGACCCACGACCTGCGCGGTCGGGTTGGAGGGATAGTTCACCACGAGGGCGGTGGGCGACGGCACCGAGTGGCGCACCGCCCGGCCAAGGCTGGAGAGATAGGCTTCCGGCGAGGTGGCCGGTACATGACGGATCGCAGCACCGGCCAGAATGAAGCCGAATGCATGGATCGGATAGGCCGGGTTCGGCACCAGAACCACGTCACCGGGCGCGGTGATGGCCTGCGCCAGATTGGCGAAACCTTCTTTCGAGCCAAGTGTCGCGATCACCTCGGTATCGGGATCGAGCGTGACGTCGAAGCGGCGCTGGTAATAGCCCGCCATCGCCCGGCGCAGGCCCTTGATACCGCGCGAGGCCGAATAGCGGTTGGAGCGCGGATCGCGCGCGGTTTCGACCAGCTTGTCGACAATGTGTTTCGGCGTCGGCATGTCGGGGTTGCCCATGCCGAAGTCGATGATGTCCTCCCCGCGGGCGCGGGACTCGGCTTTCAGCCGGTTAACCTCTTCAAACACATAAGGCGGCAAGCGCCTGATGCGGTGGAATTCACTCTGCATAACCTGAAACCTTCGCGGAAGGCCGACTCACCTTAAGGCGGACCTCAAGGCAATACCTGTTTTCCGTCAATGTTAAGGCACTCTAGCCCTGGACGAAAATCTCCGCCTTGGCATTGGCAGAGGTCTGGGCGGCGGAATCTACCAGAACCTTGTTTGCGGGCACGCCCTCTTTCATCAGTGCGCGCGCGATGGTTGTGGCGCGGGCACGCGATTGTTCGAAATTCACCTGGATCAACCGGTTCGGCGCCAGGTTGCCCGAGGCGGAGGAGGCATAGCCGACCACCCGGACAAAGCCGCGACCGCCATAGGATTTGAACAGTTCGGCGGCGGCGCGCACCTGTTGCCGCCCCCGTTCATCCAGAATGGTGGTGTTTTCAGGGAAATGCACGGTTGCCGTGGCCGGGCCGTAATAGCCGGGGGTGGGCGTGGAATCCGGGTAGACCGAGGGCTGGAGGGCCGCAGTTTGGCGATAACGGGCCACCACGGGGGCCGCCACGAATTGCGACACTGTCGGGTCCAGCGGCGGCGCGTTCGAGGGCGCAAAACCGGGTGCTGCGCGGCGGGTGACGGGCGCCTGTGCACCGGGCACCGGCCCTGCATTGGCCACCTGCACGGGTTGCGGCACCGGCTCGGCGGCCGGAACAGCATCCGGCGACGGCGCAGGCGCTGGCTGGCTGGGGGCTTCTGCGACCTTCGCTTCCGGCATTGGGGCCTCAGCCACGGCTGCTGCCGTGGGGGCCGGTGTTTCAGGCACAGGCTCGGGGGCTGGCGCCGGTTCCGGGATAGCTGTCGCCACATCGGCGGCAGACGGTTCTGGCGGCGGCGGCGCGGGCGCGGGTTGCGGCGGCGCTTCCGTCAGCGGGGCGGTGGCAACCTGCGTGGGTGCGTCAGGGCTGGCGGCGGGCTCGGGCTGGGCTGGCGCCTCAGCGACGGCCGAAGATTCGGGCATGTCGGGCGGCGGCGCTGCGGCTGCTGGCTGGCCTGGGGCCTCGGCAGCATAGTCTTCCGCTGTGCGGGGCTGGCTGGCGGGTTCACTGGCCGCGGTTGGTGGGCTGGCCTCGGCAGGCGCGGCAGGCTGCTCAACCGCAGCAGGGGCTGGTGCGGGAAGGGCGGCGACCTCTGGTGCAGTGGCCGAGGGTGCTTGCGGCCCGTTGGCGGCAGCTTCGGTGCCACCGCGCAGGCTTTCGGCGCTGTATTGGACGTTGGCGGCATCGGCCTGAAGCGAGCTTGCGACGTTGGCGTTCTCTTCCGCCCCGGCAATCGGCTTCGGGCGATCCGGAATTTCGGCAACGTCAGGGGCCTCAGACGATGGGGCATCGGTCTGCGAAAGGCCGCCCGTATCGCTGGTGCCGCCTGTACTATCCCCGCCTAGAAAGCCGGTCGGATCCAGGCTTTCCATGGTGGAGCAGGCGGCAAGGCCGCCCACAAGCACGGTGGCGGCAACCAGGCGAAGCCCGGCCTTCGCGAGTGGCGATCTGGCGAATTCATTGGTCATCGGAACTCTCCACGCCCCCTTGTGCTTGTGCCGAGGCAAATTGCAGGTCGCGCTTATAGCCCGCAGACTTCCGCCCGGCCAAGCGCCGCCAGAGAAACTTAGATTAATTCCTTGCAGGATGGGTGCTTGTGGAGGGGCAAAAGGCCAGAGTATCAACAGGTGAGGACGGGAAAACATGATGGACGAGGCCGGATCGGGCAAACCCAGACAGCGCAGCGCTAAAGCGGGCGCGCCTTCTGATTCGCAGCCCGCAAAGGCTGGGACCACCAAGCGGCGCGCCGCCGCGCCCAAGCGCGCGCCGAAAAAGCCCCAAACCCTGGCCCAAGACGCGGCACCAAAAGAGGCCCCGCCCAAGGCGCCCTCGCCCGAGCCTGCCGCGCCCAAAACCGGCGCTTCAGGGACCGGCGGCTATTCCATCGGCGATCCGGCGCAGTTCACGTCCAACATGATCCGGGTGGGGCAGCAGAGCCAGAAACTGCTCTCCGACTATATGACCCGCCAATCGAAGGCCATTGGCCAGCAGCCGCTGGACCCGCTCAATATCATGGGCGCGTTTTCCGATCTGCTGGCGGGCATGGCGGCCAACCCCGCGCCGTTCTTTCAGGCGACCTATACGCTGTGGAATGATTATCTGAACCTGTGGGAACGCAGCGCCCGGCGCATGATGGGCGAGACCGTCGAGCCGGTGGTGAGCCCTGCCCGCGGCGACAAGCGGTTTCGCGACAAGGATTGGCAGGAAAGCCAGGTCTTCGATTTCATCAAGCAGTCTTATCTGCTGACGGCCAACTGGCTGCAAAGCACGGTCGGCAATATCGATGGCGTCGATCCCGCGCAGCAAAAGCGCATTCGCTTTTATACAAAGCAGTTTGCCGATGCGATGGCGCCCACCAATTTTGTGCTGACCAACCCGGAAGTGCTGCGCACGACGTTGCAGAGCAATGGCGAGAACCTCGTCAAAGGCCTCACCTTTCTGCTCGAAGACCTGGAGCGCGGTCAGGGCCAGCTGTCCATTCGCCAGACGGCGGATGCGTTCAAGGTGGGCGAGAACATTGCGCTGTCGCCAGGCAAGGTGATTTTTCGCAACGAGCTGGTGGAGCTGTTGCAATATGATCCGTCTACGGAACAGGTTTATGAACGGCCATTGCTGATTTTTCCGCCATGGATCAACAAGTTTTACATTCTCGACCTGCGCACTGAAAACTCCTTCATCAAATGGCTGACTGAGCAGGGCTATACCGTGTTCGTGGCATCCTGGGTGAACCCGGACCGCCGCCTCGCGCAGAAGACGTTTGAAGACTATATGCGCGGTGGGATTTTTGCCTGTCTCGATGCGGTGGAACAGGCGACCGGGGTGCGCGCGCCCAATGTCGTGGGCTATTGCATCGGCGGCACGCTGCTCAGCACCACGCTGGCCTATATGGCGACGACCGGGGATGACCGCATCCATTCCGCCACCTTCTGGGCGGCGCAGGCGGATTTTACCGAGGCGGGCGATCTTTCGGTCTTTGTGGACGATGCGCAGCTTGAATCCATGCAGCAGCAGATGGAGGCGGCAGGCGGTGTGCTCGAAGGGGCGCGCATGGCAACGACCTTCAACATGCTGCGGGCCAACGATCTGATCTGGTCGTTTGTGGTGAACAACTATCTGCTCGGCAAAGAGCCGATGCCGTTTGACCTGCTCTATTGGAATTCCGACGTCACGCGGATGCCGGAGAAGACGCATCTGTTTTACCTGCGCGAGTTCTACAAGAACAATGCACTTGCGCGCGGCAAGCTCAGCATCGGCGGCAAGAAACTGGACCTGAAGAAGGTCAAGGTGCCGGTCTATCTGCAATCGGCGCGCGAAGATCATATCGCGCCGTTCCGCAGTGTCTTTCGCGCGACCAGGCTTTATGGCGGATCGGTACGGTTCATCCTTGCGGGGTCTGGCCATATTGCGGGCGTCATCAACGCGCCGGCGGCGAAGAAATATCAGTATTGGACGAATGACACGCTGCCCGAAACGGTTGAGGAATGGCAGCAGAATGCGCAGGAACATCCCGGCTCATGGTGGCCTGATTGGGATCGCTGGCTCTCCAAACTCTCCGGCAAAAAAGTCCCCGCCCGTAAACCGGGCGACGGCAAGCTGCGCCCGCTGGGCGATGCGCCGGGAAGTTATGTGAAGATCAAGGCGCAGTAGCGGCTGGCGCTAGAACTTGCTCACTACGCGCCACTCCGCCAGATTTTCATTTTGGTCGCTACCGCAACGCTTCGCGCATCGCCGCGTGTTTCGAGGCCGGTTATCGCGCTTGTTTGGTCGGCTTCACTTTTGTCCTGGCTGAGTTTGAATTTGCCTTCCAGCCGACCCAGCGGCACTTCGAAGCCTTCGATGGCGGTCAGCATCGCTTCGATGCGCGGCTCCGGCACTTTGTCGATCAGCCAGGGTGGTTTGGGCAACAGGCGCGCTTCGTGTTGTGCTGACAGATCGACCAGGAGTTGGCGCAAGGCGGCGCGATCCAGTTTTTGGGCGATGCCGCTTGCTTCGACCACGCTGTAATTCCAGGTTGGCACCAGTGTTTTGCTCTCGTACCAATCGGGCGAGATATAAGCGTCGTCACCCAGAAAAGAGAATTGCACCAGCGCGCCATCGGCCAATGCGCAAACCGGGTTCTGCTGCGCTAAATGAAAACGTGCCCTGCCCCGGCCTTCGCCATCCACCACCACAGGCGCATACGCGAAGTGCACCCGATCTGCGGCGGCAACGGCAATGGTTGCGAAACTGCGGTCCTGAATGAATTTTCTGAGCACCGCGCTGTCGTTCACCTCAAACGCGCGCGGGCGATACATCAGAGGAGGCTTTCGGTTTCGGGCAGGCCGAGCATCAGGTTGAGGTTTTGCACCGCTGCCCCGCTTGCGCCCTTGCCGAGATTATCCAGCACCGCCACAAGCCGGGCCTGCTGCGCTTTTTCGTTGCCGAAGACGAACAGCTTCATGTCGTTGCCGCCACGCACATATTCCGCATCGAGCGTTTTCAGCCCGGCGCTTTGGGCTGCGCTTGCCACCGTTACCAAAGCTGCGCCCTGATAGGCTTCTTCCAGTGTGGCCTGAAGATCGGCGACCGTGGGCGTGCCTGGCAGCGCCCATAGTTGCAGCGGTACTTCCACCAGCATGCCGCGATAGAACCGGGCGACGCTGGGCGCGAAGACGGGTGGGTGTGCGAGGCCGCTATGGGTTTGCATTTCCACCACATGCTTGTGGCCGAGCGCCAGGCCGTAAGACCGCATCACCGTTTCGACGTAAGCCGGCGAATCCTTTTTCTCGAACTCCTCGATCATCGATTTGCCG
>DATJDE010000442.1:0-2934 GCA_035497595.1 Rhizomicrobium sp.
CGCGCCCGATCCGCGCCTCAAAGCGGTCTCCGAACCCGTTTTGGTGGTGGATGCCGAAATTCGCGCCCTCGCCGACGATATGATCGAAACCATGTATGAAGCCGATGGTATTGGCCTCGCTGCCGTCCAGATCGGCGTGCCCAAACGCCTGCTGGTGATGGATATCGATCAGACCACGGGCGAGAAAAATCCCAAGGTCTATATCAACCCGAAAATTCTCTGGGCCTCCGACGAAATGGCCAAAGCCGAAGAAGGCTGCCTGTCGGTGCCGGACATCTGGGACGATGTGGAGCGCCCCGCCAAAATCCGTGCGGAGTATCAGGATCGCGACGGCATGCTGCACACGATAGAGGCCGATGGCCTCTTCGCCACCTGCCTGCAACATGAGATGGATCACCTGGATGGCGTGCTCTTCGTCGATCACCTCTCCAAACTCAAACGCTCCATCGCGATGCGCAAACTCGCCAAAGCAAAACGCCTGAAAGACGCCGGATGAAGTATTTCGTCCTGTCATTCTTCCCTTATTTGTCATTCCCGGCGAACGAAGCGAAGCAGAGTGAGGGAAGGGAAGCTAGGTCTCTCCACCGGGCAGGTGCTGAAAGCGCACATCGCAGGCCCGTCATGTTGCCGCCCATATGACCTTACGCCTCGCCTTTATGGGCACGCCCGATTTCGCCGTGCCTACCCTTGCTGCACTGATCGCGCAAGGCCACGATATTGCCGCCCTCTACACCCAGCCCCCGCGCCCAAAGGGCAGGGGCCTTTCAACTGAACCCTCCCCGGTCGCCAAACTCGGCAACGCCCATGGCATAGAGGTACGCAATCCGGTCTCGCTGAAAGGTGAAGCCGAACAGCTCCAATTCGCCCAACTCAATCTCGATGCCGCCATTGTCGTCGCCTATGGCTTGTTGCTGCCTAAAGCCGTTCTAGATGCCCCGCGCCTCGGCTGCATCAATCTGCACGGTTCGCTCCTGCCGCGCTGGCGCGGTGCCGCCCCGATTCACCGTGCGATCATGGCGGGTGACAGCGAAACCGGCGTGATGACCATGCAAATGGAAGAAGGCCTCGATACCGGCCCGGTGCTGATGGCCGAACGCACAGACATAGGCCGTAAAACCACCGGCGAGCTCCACGATCAGCTCGCCCATCTCGGCGCAGATCTGATGGTGCGCACGCTGGCCGCTCTCGAACGCGGCAGCATCACAGCCCAGCCTCAAACGGGCGAACCCACTTACGCCAAAAAAATCCTGAAAGACGAAACCCGCATCGACTGGTCCAAACCGGCGGCAGAGGTCGACCGCCACATTCGCGGCCTCTCGCCCTTTCCCGGCGCGTGGACCGAGGCCAATGGCGAGCGCCTGAAAATTCTTACCGCCGAGCCCGCAAAGGGGCAGGGGGCACCGGGGCAAATTCTCGATGATACCCTCACCATCGCCTGCGGCGATGGAGCGCTCAAACTCACCCGCCTGCAACGCGCTGGCAAAGGCCCAATGAACGCCGCCGATCTGCTGCACGGGTTTTCCCTGCCACGCGGCACCCTGCTTGTGTGATGCGCTATCGGCTCACCATCGAGTATGACGGCGGGCCTTTTTTCGGCTGGCAAAGACAGGACAATGGCCCCTCCGTCCAGGGCGCGCTGGAACAGGCAATCGAAAAATTCTGCGGCGAATCCATCACCGTCATCGGCGCGGGCCGCACAGATTCCGGCGTCCATGCGCTTGGTCAGGTCGCCCATTTCGATATCGATAAAGTGGTGAACGCCGACAAACTTCGCGATGCGCTGAACTATCACGTGCGGCCTGCACCTGTTGCGGTGCTGGAGGCAGCCCAGGCCGCGCCGGATTTCCATGCTCGCTTCGGTGCCACCGCACGGCATTACCTTTATCGTATCATTACCCGCCGCGCCCCGTTGGCGATCGATCACGGCCGTGCCTGGCATATCTCCCGCGATCTCGATGCTGAAGCCATGGGCCTGGCGGCGCGAAGTCTTGTCGGCCATCACGACTTCACCACCTTTCGCGCCATTGCCTGTCAGGCCAAATCGCCCGTCAAAACCCTCGACGTGCTGAATGTCACCCGCGCTGGTGATGAGATCCGCATCACGGCCTCGGCTCGCTCTTTCCTGCACAATCAGGTGCGCTCCATCGTTGGTTCTCTGAAGAAAGTCGGAGAAGGCAAATGGCAGGTGGAAGATATGGCACGCGCGCTCGCCGCTAAAGACCGCGCTGCCTGCGGCCCGGTCGCCCCGCCTGATGGTCTTTATCTTGTGCGCGTTGATTACTGAAGATCGACCAGTTCCACATCGCCGGGGTCGATGGGGCATTTGAGAAAAATCTCTCCCACCCGTGCAAAACGATCCGGCGCATCTGTCACCAGAAATTTTCGCAAACCCGGTCTACCGCTGCGCGCGCTAAGCCCGGTTTCGCCAAGCAGCTGTTCCACCGCAATGGCTGTGGTGTCCGCGCTATCGACAAGCGCCACATCGCCAGCAACCCGCGCAATGACATCTTTAAGCGCTGGATAGTGCGTGCAGCCCAGCAAAAGACATTTGGGTTTCGGCACCGTCGCCAGCAGCGGATCGAGATAGCGATGCGCAATCGCTTCCGCAATCGGCCCGTCGATCAAGCCTTCTTCGGTCATCGGCACAAAGAGCGGGCAAGCCTGCTGCACCACCGGCGTTGGCCCGCGCGCCTGAATGGCCCGCACATACGCGCCGCCCTTCACCGTGCCCTCGGTCGCGATCACCGCGATCGGCCCCGCTGGTGCAAACGCCAACGCAGCCTGCGCCCCCGGCCCGATCACACCGATCACCGGTAATGGCGCTAATGCCACCTGTACTTCCGGCAGAGCAACAGATGCGGTGTTGCACGCCACAACAACCAGCTTCACACCGCGCGCCACCAATGCCCGCGATGCCTGAAGCGCATAGCGCTT
>DATJDE010000443.1:0-1787 GCA_035497595.1 Rhizomicrobium sp.
ATTGCTGGAAGATGTGGTACCGCCGAGCGAACGCAATCTCACCGAACTCATTTGCGCCGAAGCCGATCGCATCCGCACCCTGATCGACCGAATGGAAGATTTCGGCGACACCCGCGCTTTGCCGCGCGCGCCGGTCAACATTCACGAAGTGCTGGGCCGCGTGCGCCAGGTGGCCGAAACAAGTTTCGCCCGCAGCGTCACCTTCCACGAACAGTTCGATCCGTCGCTGCCATCGGTGCTGGGCGACCACGATCAGCTCATCCAGGTTTTCCTCAACCTGGTGCGCAATGCGAGCGACGCGCTGCCACCAAGCGGCGGTGAGATCACGCTGACCACCGGCTATCGCCCCGGCGTGCGGATCAGCGCGCCGGTGTCTGGCGAACGCCTCAGCCTGCCGCTGGAAGTCACCGTGCGCGACAATGGCTCGGGCATTTCCCCCGATCTGATGCCCCATATTTTCGATCCGTTCGTCACCACCAAGACGCGCGGCTCCGGCCTTGGTCTGGCGCTGGTCGCCAAGATCATCGGCGATCATGGCGGCGTGATCGAATGTGACTCCTTTCCGCGAAAAACGCTGTTCCGTGTGCTGCTGCCCAAGGTCGACCTGCATGGTCCCGACATAGAGGAAGAGGTCTGATGCCCGCTGGAACCATTCTGCTCGCCGATGACGATTCAGCCATTCGCACAGTGCTCAATCAGGCCCTGGGCCGCGCCGGCTATGACGTGCGCTCCACCGGAACGGCGTCGGGCCTATGGCGCTGGATCTCGGCGGGGGAGGGCGATCTCGTCATCACCGATGTTGTGCTGCCCGATGAAAGCGGCTTCGATCTCTTACCCCGCATCAAACGCACCCGCCCCGATCTGCCGGTGATTGTGATGAGCGCACAAAACACGCTGCTCACCGCCATTACCGCTGCCGAACGCGGCGCCTTTGAATATCTGCCCAAGCCGTTCGATTTGAAAGAGCTTGTCTCTGTCGTGCAACGCGCGCTTGCCACGCCGCAAGCCAAGCTCAGCGAAAACACAGACATTGCCGATGACCGCCTGCCACTGATCGGCCGCTCGCCCGCGATGCAGGAAATCTATCGCATCATCGCGCGCCTCACCCAGACCGATCTCACCGTCATGGTGGTGGGCGAAAGCGGTACCGGCAAAGAACTGGTGGCCCGCGCGCTGCATGATTATGGTCGCCGCCGCCACGGCCCGCTGGTTGCCGTGAACATGGCCGCCATTCCCAAAGAACTGGTGGAAAGCGAACTCTTTGGCCACGAACGCGGCGCCTTCACCGGTGCCACCAATCGCGGTGTCGGGCGCTTTGAACAGGCCGAAGGCGGCACGCTGTTTCTCGACGAAATCGGCGACATGCCGCTCGAAGCGCAGACCCGCCTTTTGCGCGTGCTGCAACAGGGCGAATACACCACCGTCGGTGGCCGCACGCCGATCAAAACCGATGTGCGCATCATCGCCGCCACCAACCGCGATCTGCGCCAGCTCATTCAACAGGGCCTGTTCCGCGAAGATCTCTTTTACCGGCTCAACGTCGTGCCCATGCGCCTGCCGCCTTTGCGTGAACGCTCCGAAGACATTCCCGATCTGGTGCGCCATTTCCTGCGCAAAGGCGCGGAGGCGGGCCTGCCGGTCAAATCAATCGATAACGAGGCGCTGGATCTTCTGCGGCGCTATCGCTGGCCCGGCAATGTGCGCGGGCTGGAAAACCTGATCCGCCGCCTCGCGGTGCTGCATACGGGGGAGGATATTCCGGCCAGTGTGATTGCCGTCGAGTTGCA
>DATJDE010000444.1:0-2070 GCA_035497595.1 Rhizomicrobium sp.
ATCGAACTGTGTCTTGCCTGCTTATGTCGTCGCCTATTTACTTAATCCGATTGTAACCAGCAGTTACGCAATACCCCAGGTCTGCGGTTATGCGTATGCCAACCACAACGATCCGGTTACGAATAGGCCCTACACGGCCAATCCAGGCGGCAATACGATACAGGGCCGCCCGATGCCGCCGGGCACCTATCCCGGCTTCGATCCGCTCGCGGGCACGCCTGGTCACCCCTACACCGGCCAGAACAGTTGGAACGGCATCGATTACGGTCCCGCTCCGAACGACGGTGCGGGCTTCTACAAGGACCTGAGCGGTAACGAACTGCCGAACGCGCCGCACTTCACGACCTCGTTCTCGGCGGAATACTCAATGCCCATCACACCTGATTGGGCCGCCACGCTGCACGGCGATTTCTACTGGCAGTCCAGTTCGTGGGCGCGGGTCATCAACTCCGATCCGTATGACAAGCTGCGCGGCTACAAGAACGTCAATCTGGCGCTGATCCTCACCAATCAGAACGGCTGGCAGGCGGTGGGCTATCTCAAGAACGTGTTCAACACCACGGCCATCACCGGCACCTTCCTGAACTCCGACGACAGCGGTCTGACGACCAACATCTTCCTCACCGACCCGCGCTTGTTCGGCCTGCGCATCACAAAGAACTGGTGAGCGATATGAGGAAAACCGCTCGAACGCATCCTTACCTGTCATCCCCGGCGGATATCGCACGCGGCGCGTGCGGGGTGAGGGAGTTCCAACGCCAGCGTCGGAATGATCCAAGTGGCAAACATCGATCAGTCTTTAACACCTGGGTTCCCTTCCCCTTGCGATGCTCGCGCATCGCAGGGCCGGGAATGACAAGTGGAGCACAGGGGGGAACACAACAATGAGCGAACTCATCACAGCGCAACCGCGCACCGACAAGCGCCTTCAATTGCTCGCCACGGTTTCAGCCATCGCCTTGCTGACCATCGCGGCAACGCAAGCCAAAGCCGAAGATGCTGACCGCCCCACCGTATGGATCGAAGGTGGCTGGCATTTCGATAGCGTCGCCGGATCGAACAGTGTGGTCGTTCCGCCACTCGACGGGCTCACCACCAACGGATTTTCATCCACGCCCACAGCCTCGAATTTCTATGGCCAGGGCGCAGGCGGCTTCCCGTCTTTCACTGAGATGGAAAAGACGCTGGCGAAAAGCCAAGGCGCGGAAGGCAGTATTTCATTCCAGCCCAAAGGATCGGATTGGATTTTCAATCTCTCCGGCCGCTACGGCCGCGCGCATTCCAAAAGGCGTCTGGATCAGCGCCATGAGATCGACGGAATGCCGGGGACTGAGATCCGCTTTACTGGCACCAAACTGGTTACGCCGCACAACACAAACTATGTCATTCAGGCGAGCGACAACAAGGAAGCCCATGTCATTGTGGATTTCCAGGTCGGAAAGGATATCGGCATAGGGCTGTTCGGCGGACAGATGGACTCTGTTCTGAGCGCGGGCGTCAGGTATGCGCAGATAAACACGAGTTCAAAAGGGCACTCTTATGCGGCCCCTGCCGTCAGATTTTATGGTCACGGTGGATATTCCTTCGGAAAATATTCATACGTTTTCCAGCCCGATACTCAGAAGTCCGCGACACTCCAGCAACGCTCCAGCAGTTTCCACGGCGTCGGGCCGTCTCTGTCCTGGAGCAACACCACGGGCCTGGTGGGTGATGTCGCCGATGGCCAGCTCGCGCTGGACTGGGGCGCAAATGCAGCGCTCCTTTTTGGGCGCCAGAAATCGAAGGTCAATTACAGCACGGCCGCCCATTCATATCATTATACAGGGCCCTTTTCTCGAACGATCACGACTCAACACAAAACCGTCAACCGCACCCAATCGCGCCGCGTCACCGTCCCCAATCTCGGCGGCTTCGCAGCACTGTCCTACCGCTTCACCAACGCCAAAATCAGTGCGGGCTACCGCGCCGATTTCTTCTTCGGCGCGATGGATGGCGGTCTCGATACGCACAAATCGATCACCACCGGTTTCCAAGGCCCCTTCGCCAAAATCAGCGTAGGCTTGGGCGGCT